>DPMS01000129.1 GCA_003541285.1 Actinomycetota bacterium | reverse complement strand
GCGGCCAGCGAGCCGGCGAACATCCCCGCTGCCCGCATCGGCCCCACCGTGTGCGAACTGGACGGCCCGATGCCGATCTTGAAGAGGTCAAAGGCACTGATCGTCATTGATCAGCTCCCTCCGTAGCAGGCGCGGGCGGATGAGATTTCACGGATTTGGTACCCGTATTTCAGGATAAACAGGACATGATCATGGGCCGCAGACGTGAAATGCCGGGCTGCGGAGGGCGGGGCGGGCACGGTGAGGCCGCATTCGGCGGTTACCGGTGCGCCCGCTCGCCACGCACCCGCACGCCGGCGGGATCGTAGGGAGGGCGCAGGTGGATGGTGGCCGGGTAGATATCGCCGCCGATATTCACCTTATAGGAGCCGGCGCGCAGGTAGTCAGCGGTCACCACGTCGCCGTCGGGGTGGCGCAGGTAGGCCAGGCCCACCGCGCTCCCCAGCGCCTCGCCCCAGGCGCCCGAGGTGACCTGGCCGGCCGGTTCGTCCCCGTCCCGCAGCACCAGTTCGCCGCCCCACAGCATGGCGGCCGGGTCATTCACGACCAGCGAAACGAGCTTGCGCCGCGGGCCCTCCGCCCTCGCCTTCTCCACCGCCTCACGGCCGAGGAAACCAACGCCGGTGCCGAGCTTGCAGGCGAACGTCAGCCCTGCCTCCACCGGGTTGTACTCGGGGGTCAGCTCCCGCCCGAACGCCCGGTAGCCCTTCTCCAGCCGCATCGACTCGATGGCGTAGTAGCCCCCGTTCACCAGGCCGAACCTGGCTCCGGCGGCCATCAGTTCGGTATAGACGCCGACCGCGAATTCGGTGGGCACATACAGTTCCCAGCCAAGCTCGCCCACGTAGGTGATCCTGGTCGCCCGGATCGTGAAATAGCCGAGATCGATCTCGCGGCTGGTGCCGAAACCGAATGCCTCACCGCTCAGGTCCGCGCCCGACACGCAGGCCAGCAGATCGCGCGACTTCGGCCCCATCAGGCCGAACACGGCATACGCCGAGGTCACATCGACCAGGGCAGCGTGAGCACCGCGGGGGATCCGTCTGGTGATGTGGTCTTTATCGCGTTCCGTGGTGGCGGAACTGCTGATCAGCAGGAACTCGTCCACGGACAGCCTGGTGACCGTCAGGTCGGATTCGTAGGTGCCGCGCTCGTTGAGCATCCCGGTGTACACGGTGCGCCCCGGCGGGACGGCCATGTCGGCGGTGCACACCCATTGCAGCGCCTGCTCGCTGCCCGGCCCGGTCAGCAGGAACTTCGAGAACGAGGTCTGGTCGAACAGCGCGACATCGTGGCGGGTGGCCCGCTGCTCGGCGGCGGAGGCGGGCAGCCAGCCCGGCAGGCCCCACGAGTACTCCAGGGTGGGAGCCTGGCCGGGCGGGGCGAAAAAATTCGGCCGCTCCCAGCCCATCCGGCTGCCGAAGCAGGCATTCGCCTCCGCCAGCAGATGGTGGACGGGTGAGCGGCGGAACGGCCGTGCCGTGGCCAGCTCGCGATTGGGCCACGGCACCGCGTAATGCAGGCCGAGGACCTCCCCCACCCGGTCGTGCAGCCACCGGTTGTTGCCGTTGAAGTAGGCGAACCGGCGGATGTCGTTGGCGGTGAGGTCCAGGCCGGGGGCGCCGGAGGCGATCCACTGCGCCAGCGCCCGCCCCGCCCCGCCGGCCGAGGCGATGCCGACCGAGTTGAAGCCGGCCCCGACGAAGAAGTTCCTGCACTCCGGGGCCTCACCGAGGATGAACTGGTTGTCGGGGGTGAAGCTCTCCGGCCCGTTGTAGAACTTCTTGATGCCGGCGTGAGCCAGCGCAGGGATGCGCAGCACGGCGTTGTCCATCAGGATCGCGAAGTGGTCCCAGTCCTCGGCCAGCAGCTGGAACTCGAACGCGGAGGGCAGCGCGTCGGGCGAGACCCAGGGTTTGGCCTCCGGCTCGAAGCCGCCCACCACCAGGCCGCCCACCTCCTCCTTGAAGTAGGTGTAGCCGTCCGGGTCACGCAGCACCGGCAGGTCCCGGTGGACCCCGTCGATCTGCTCGGTCACAACATAGAAGTGCTCGCAGGAGTGCAGCGGCACGGTCACCCCGCACCACTGTCCCACCTGCTTGGCCCACTGGCCGGCACAGTTGACCACGATCTCGGCCTCGACGTCGCCCTCGTCGGTGCGCACCCCGGTCACGGCGCCGCCGGCGGTGAGGATGCCGGTGACCCGGGTCCGCTCCCGGATCGTGGCCCCGCCCATCCGGGCGCCCCTGGCCAGCGCATACGTCAGGTCGGTGGGATTGGCCTTGCCGTCATCGGGCAGCCAGATCGCCCCTGCCAGGTCGTCGATGGCGATGACCGGGTACAGCTCACGCGCACGCCTGGGGCTGATGAGCTCGCACTCCAGGCCGAACGCCTGCGCCACCGCGGCGGTGCGGCGCAACTGGACCATGCGCTGCGGGGTCCGGGCAACAATGACGCCCCCGCAGCGGCGGAAACCGGTGGACAGCCCGGTCTCGGCCGCCAGCCGGGCATACAGCTCGGTGGAGTACTGCACCAGCCGGGTGCCGCTCTCCGAGGCGCGCAGCTGGCCAACCAGGCCGGCCGCGTGCCAGGTGGTGCCGCACGAGAGCTGCCCCTGTTCGAGCAGCAGCACATCGCGGCACCCCATGGCGGTGAGGTGATAGGCGACGCTGGTGCCGATCACGCCGCCACCGATGATGACGACCCGGGCCCGGGCCGGCAGTGGAGAGCGGCTCGCAGCCTCCTGCCCAGGTGGATTCATCGGGCTCCTCAGTCGTCGCGCTGCACGTCGTCGAGCATCCGGGCGAAACCGGGGCCGGTGAGCCCGGCAACGGCTCCCTCATAGCGCTCCATGGCCCAGGACCAGAAATCGAACTCGATCGGGCTGGTAGCGGCCTGGATCGCGCCCCACAGCGTCCAGCCGTACTTGCCCACCATCCCGAGCAGCATCGCCCGGGCGATCTTGTTCCGCAGCGGCCGACCGTAGTAGGCGCGCACCAGTTCGGCCAGGGCATCGGTGGACAGGCCGCACTCACCCCAGATGTTGCCGAGTTCGAAGCAGGCGTCGTTGTTGCCCGAGTACTCATAGTCGATGAGCCAGATCTGGTTGCCGTCATCGATGAAGTTGGCCGCCAGCAGGTCGTTATTGCACGGGACGGTGGGCTCGGCGCGGACGGCGAGCGCCCGCCGGGCGGCTTCCGCCTGCGGCGCCAGGGCGTCGTAACCGGCCGGGACGGCGAAACCCTGCTCGGCGGTCACTGCCGCGTAGCGGCTCTGGATGACGAACATGTCGAAGTCGCCGGCGAAGCGCGGGCCCGCGTGCAGCGCGCGGCAGGCGCGGGCGATCCGGGGGATGTTCGCCGGCGCCTGGACGTCTGCGTTGCCGAAGGTGCGCCCCTCGATGAAGCGCATGACCAGCAGGCAGTCCTGCGGCCGGTAGTCGACCACCGGCGCACCGACTCCGGCCCGCGCGGCCGCCACCGAGTTGTGGTACTCGTGGTCACGGTTGATGGCCAGATAGTCCCCGGGGGACCAGATCCGCGCGACGAAGCTGCCCGCTGGCGTGCTCACCTTGTAGTTGCGGTTGGTCAGGCCGCCGGGAAGCTCGGTCACCGTGCGGGGGGTGCGGGCCAGGGCCGGCACCTGGCCGAACCGGGCGGCCAGGTGTGGCGTGAGCGGGTCCAGGAGTTCACTGCCCACAGCCTGGTCCTCCTCCCACAGGCCGGCGGCCCGGGCGAACCGGGCGGACAGACGCAGCGTAAATGCCGGGCGCAAAAAAGGGTCTAGACAGTTAACCGGCCGCGACCTTACGCTACGCCTCAATCTGGCCGTCATCAGCGGCCCCGTGCTGAGCGGC
>DPMS01000289.1 GCA_003541285.1 Actinomycetota bacterium | reverse complement strand
TGCTTGCGCCCGCCCTGCGGGGGCACCGAGGCGGTGGTCCCCTCCAGGATCTTCAGCAGGGCCTGCTGGACGCCCTCGCCGGATACGTCGCGGGTGATCGACGGGTTCTCGCTCTTGCGTGCGATCTTGTCGATCTCGTCGATGTAGATGATGCCCGTCTCGGCCTTCTTGACGTCGTACTCGGAGGCCTGGATGAGCTTGAGCAGGATGTTCTCGACGTCTTCACCGACGTAGCCGGCCTCGGTGAGGGCGGTGGCGTCGGCGATGGCGAACGGCACGTTGAGCAGCCGGGCCAGGGTCTGGGCAAGCAGCGTCTTGCCGGACCCGGTCGGGCCGAGCAGCAGGATGTTGGACTTGGCGAGTTCGACCCCGTCATCCCCGGGCCGGCTCTCGCCACCCGACTGGACCCGCTTGTAGTGGTTGTAGACCGCGACCGACAGTGCCTTCTTGGCCTTCTCCTGGCCGATCACATACGCGTCGAGGAACTCGTAGATCTCGCGCGGCTTGGGCAGGCTGTCCCACTTGAGCTCGCTCGGCTCGGCCAGTTCCTCTTCGATGATCTCGTTGCAGAGATCGATGCACTCATCGCAGATGTACACACCGGGGCCAGCGATCAGCTTCTTGACTTGCTTCTGGCTCTTCCCGCAGAAAGAGCACTTCAGCAGGTCACCACCATCCCCGATGCGTGCCACCAAACAACTCCTTTACCCCGGCCGCCGCAGCGGCCCGGCCGGCTATCGGCGGGTCCTGCCATCATGAACCGGCCAGACCCTGCCGGTCTACCCTGTCTGTCTTCGACGGTACCGCTCGCGGCCCTCCGGTGCGAAGTCACCCACCGCCGGCGCGGCGGTTACCTGACCTCGTCCGGATTCCTCCGCTTACTTCGACCCTACCTCGGCACGGCGCTTGAGGTTTGTCAGAACCTCGTCCACGATGCCGTACTCTTTCGCTTCCTCCGCCGAGAAGTACTTGTCCCGCTCGACGTCCTTGCGCACCTGATCCTCGTCCCGGCCGCTGTGCAGGGCGATGATGTGCTCCATCGCGGAGCGCATCCGCAGGATCTCGCGGGCCTGGATCTCCAGGTCGCTGGACTGCCCGTAGCCACCTTCGGTGGCGGGCTGGTGCAGCAGGATGCGGGCGTTCGGCAGCGCCATCCGCTTGTCCTTGGTGCCCGCGGCGAGCAGGACGGCGGCCGCCGAGGCGGCCTGGCCGATGCAGACCGTCGCGATTTCCGGCTGGACGAACTGCATGGTGTCGTAGATCGCCATCATCGAGGTGACCGACCCGCCCGGCGAGTTGATGTACATCGTGATGTCGCGGTCAGGGTCCATCGACTCCAGGGCGATCAGCTGGGCGATCACGTCGTTGGCCGACGCGTCATCGATCTGCACGCCGAGGAAGATGATCCGCTCCTCGAAGAGCTTGTTGTACGGGTTCATCTCCTTGATCCCGTACGACGTCCGCTCCACGAAGGAGGGCAGGACATAACGCGCCTGTGCCGGGTGGGGCTGCTGGGCAGCCGCGGAATGGGCGAGGCGGGCCTGGGCCAGTGGCCGGCTGGGTGTGCTCACGGTATGTTCCTCCGCTTCCGGGTCAAGGCTCAGGAGACTGGCCCTGCCGTGGGGACCTGGGTGGCATCGCGGACTACCTGGTCGACGAATCCGTAGTCCCTGGCCTCGTCCGCGGTGAACCAGCGGTCGCGGTCGGAGTCGGTCTCGATCTGCTCGACGGTCTGGCCGGTGTGGAAGGCGATGCGCTCGGCCAGGGTCCGCTTGATGTAGAGCATCTGCTCGGCCTGGATCCGGATGTCGGTGGCGGTCCCGCCGATCCCGCCCGAGGGCTGGTGCATCAGGATCTGGGCGTGGGGCAGGGCGTAGCGCTTGCCCCGGGTACCGGCGCAGAGCAGGAACTGGCCCATGGACGCGGCCATGCCCATCGCGTAGGTGGCGACGTCGTTCGGCACGTACTGCATCACGTCGTAGATCGCCAGCCCGGCGCTGACCGAGCCGCCAGGTGAGTTGATGTAAAGGCTGATGTCGCGCTTGTCATCCTCGGCGGCCAGCAGCACCAACTCGGCGCAGATGCGGTTGGCGATGTCGTCGTCGACCTGCTGGCCCAGGAAGATAATCCGGTGCCGGAGCAGGCGCTGGAACAGCTGGTCGCCCAGGGGCATCACCGGCGCTTCCGCCGTGCGCGCCAGGATGCGCGCCGGGTGGATGGCCGGCGGGATGCTCAGGGTGGTGTGCTGGTCTGCCTGTCCGCGCTGCGCCGCGTCGCTCACGGTGCTCTCCTCGCTCGCTTCTGCGCGCTGCCGCGCCTGGCTCACTGTGTACTCCCCGTTCTCACTGTGCCGTTGACAGTGACCCTAACGCCCGTGCGCACCCGGAACGTCCGCCGCTGCGCCCTGTTCGCTGTCGGCGCAGGCGCCCAGCGGCCTCAGCCGGGCCGCTCCCCGGATCACTCGTCAGCGCCCTCCGCCGCCGTCCCCGCCACGGCCGCCTGGTCCTCCTGGTCTCCCGCCGGCGCCTTGAGGTCGACCTCGCGGCCGGACTCGTCGGTGACCGCTGCCCGCTCCGCGAGCACGTCGAGTGCCTTGGAGCGCAGCACCTCGGTGACCGCGACGCCGAGCTGGCCCCTGTCGACGATCTCCTTGGCCAGCCGGTCGGGTGGCACACCGAGGCGGTAGGCCTGCTCCACGACGTAGGCGTTGAGCTCTTCCTGCTCTACTTCCAGATCCTCCTGGCGGGCGATCTGGTCAAGAACGAACCCGGACTTAACGAATCTGCGGGCGTCGGCCGCCATCTCCTCGTCGAGCCCGGCGGAGGTGAGGCTGCGCGATTGCAGGTAGGCGTCCCTGGTGGCACCCGCCCGTTCGAGCTGCTCATCGAGGGAGTGATCACGCCGGTCGATCTCGGAGGCGACGAGGCGCTCGGGCAGCGGGATGTCGATCCTGGCCAGGAGGGCGTCCAGCGCCCGCTCCCGGGCCTGGCCGGCCTGCTGCATGCGCTTGACGGTGTGCAGCCGGGAGCGGGTGCCCGCCCGGAACTCGCCGAGGGTGTCGTACTCGCTGGCTGACTGGGCGAACTCGTCATCGAGTTCGGGCAGTTCCTTGACTTTGACGCTGTGCACGGTCACCGCGACCGCGGCCTGCTGGCCGGCCTGCTCCCCGCTGGCGAGTTCGGCCGTGAACGTGCCCGCGTCGCCGGCCGACATCCCGGTCAGGGCCTCGTCCAGGCCGTCCAGCAGCGACCCGCTGCCCACCTCGTAGGAGATCCCGCTCGCCTGCGCGTCCTCCACCGGCTTGCCGTCGACGGAGGCGGACAGGTCGATCGACACGTAGTCGCCTGTCCCGGCGGGGCGGTCCACTCCCTTCAGGGACGCGAAACGCTCCCGCAGCCCGGCGATGTACTCCTCCACCTCGTCCGGGCTGACCTCGGCGTCGTCGACGGTGACCGGCATGCCGGCCAGATCGGGAAGCTCGAACCTGGGCCGGATGTCCACCTCGGCGGTGAAGGCAAGCTGCTCCCCGTCGTCAAGCCGGGTGATCTCCAGTTCCGGCTGGCCGAGCGCGAGCACGTCGTTGTCCTCAAGGGCCTTGCCGTACAACTGCGGGACGGCGTCGTTCACCGCCTGCTCCAGCACGACGCCGCGGCCGAGCCGCTGGTCGATGATCCGCGGCGGGACATGCCCGGGCCGGAAACCGGGGATCCTGACCTGCCTGGCGACCTCCCGGTAGGCCTTGTCGAGGCTCGGCTTCAGCTCCTCGAACGGAACCTCGATGGTCAGCTTGACCCGGGTAGGGCTGAGCTCCTCGACATCGGTCTTCACGGCGGCGTCACTCCCTGGTCGCCCGCGTTCTGCCCGCGATGGCTGCGCCCGGCGGGAATCGCTGCGGGCCGGCGCAACCTGAAGCGGCTACGGCGGCCAAGTCTATGGCAGCCAGCAGCCGGGACCGGTCACCCCGCGAAGCCGCGGCCCGGCGACCCGCGCCCGGGCCCGGCCCGGGATAAGAGCAGGCCCATACGGCGGCCACGCGCGATGGCCTCCCGGCGCGAGCCGACGCCGAGCTTGCGGTATGCCGAGCGCAGGTGGGTCTTGACGGTGTTGATCGACAGGTACAGGGCCTGGGAGATCTCCTCGTTGGTCATGTGCGAGGGCAGGAAGCACAGCACGGCACGCTCGCTGTCGGTCAGCCGCACGTTCTCGTGCCCGGCCGGCGGGGCCAGCCGGGGGCTCTGCGCGTCGAAACGTTCCATGACCCTTCCGGCTAGGCCAGCGTTCCGGCTGGTCGGCGGGACGAGCACCGTGACCGCCGACCGTACGGCCGGGCCACCGTCCAGGAAGACCCGGTACGCGCGCTGTGGCTCGGCGAGTTCGAGCGCCTGCTCGACCAGCGCGGACGCCTCCTGGGGGGCCCCGAGCCGGCGCCGGGCGACGGCGGCGGCAAGCAGCGCTGCGATCCGTTCCTGCGCGGTGCCTGCGACCGTGCCATCCACCCAGGGCCCGACGAGTTCCAGCGCGGCTGGGAAGTCGCCCTCGGCTAGCAGCAGGCCAGCCTGGACCAGGGTGACGTCGCCGCGCCCCGGCTGCTCCCCCCCATCGGCCAGCAGCAGCAGGGCGCGGGCACGGCCGGTATCACCGGCCCGCAGCGCCGCTTCGGCTTCCGCCACGGTCACCACCTGCGACAGCGCGGGGCGCCCCCGGGCCCAGGTCTCGCGCAGCCGGGACAGGACAGCCCGGGCGGCGGCGGCATCGCCGTCGGCGAGCAGGATCCTGGCCTGCATCAGCGCGGCGACGTCGGTCACCGGTGGCTCACCGGGAAGATGGCCAGCCTGGCTGGGATCGATTTCCGTCAGCAGCCGTTGCGCCGTCTCGAGATCGTCCCGGGCCAGCCTCACCTGCACGTAGGCGAGGTCGGCCAGGCACGAGGCCTCGCGCATCGCCGATACCGTGCCCCGGCGCACATCCCCGGCGGTCTGCAGGGCGGCGGTCAGGTCCCCGTAGCAGGCCTCCGCCAGCGCCCGCCAGGCCCGCGCACGCCATCGCAGTTCGGGCAGGCCCCCCGCCCCCAGCTGACGGTCAGCCTGCCGCAGCGCGTGCCGCGCCTCGGCGATCTCCCAGCGGCGCAGGCCGGCGGTGCCCAGCGAGAACCAGAGCAGCCCGACGGCACGGTGCTCAGCCTGGGTGCTGACCGCCGCCTGCACCGAGTCCGCCAGCAGCCTGCCCTCGCGGGTGAGGGTGTGATCACCGCTGTCCTGCTCCGCGGCGTGCATGATCCGCAGGGCCGTCAGGGTGGGTTCGGTGACCCGGCGCATGACCGGGCTGGATCCCGCCAGCGCCCGGGTGGCGCTGTCCAGATATGCAGCCGCCCCGTCCGGGTCCTGGCGCCACAGCCGCGAGGCGGCCCAGGCCGTGCTGACCGCTGCGTCGTGGACGGCGTGGTCGGTGGGGATGAGCGCGAGCACCGACTCCAGTTCGTCCGGCTCGGCCGACAAGACCACGCCCACCCCGGATCTGGCCAGAGCCTGCGCCGCGTAGTCCCAGTCGCGGCCGGCCGCCGCGGAACGGACCGCTTCGAGGGTGCGGTTCTGGTCGGCGTACCAGCGAGCGGCACGGCGGAGCAGGACCGGGATCTCCTGGGGAATCTCCCGGTGCAGTTCCGCGGTGAGCACGTCCCTGAGCAGCGGGTGGTACCGGTAGTCCCCACCCCCCCGGTCGAGCGCCTCCACGAAGCTGTTCTCGCGGCTCAGCCGCTCCAGCGTGCGGACGCTGCCGGACTGCCCGGTCAGTGCGTCGGCAAGGTCACCCGACACCGCCGGGACGACGCTGGTGCGCAGAAGGAAGGTGCGTATCTGCGGCTCCTGCCGGGCGAGCACTTCGTCCCACAGGTAGTCGGTCACGAGCGGCTCGTCCCCGGCCAGCGCGGTCACCCTGGCACTGCCGCCAGAGTCAACGCCCGCCCCCATCGCCGCCAGCCGCAGGCCCGCCATCCACCCCTCAGTGCTTCTGAGCACCTCGTCCCGCTCGTCCGGGGCCACGTCGATGCCCAGCATCGCGAAATACGCGTCGGCCTCCGCTGCGGTGCACGCCAGGTCGGCACCGCCGATATCGGCCAGTTCGCCGGAGACGCGCAGCCGGGCCAGTTGCAGCGCTGGCTGCCGCCTGCCGAGCATGACCAGGCGCAACGTTGGCGGTGCGTGCCGGATCAGCACATCGAGGCCGTTCAGTACGCTGGGGTCGGTCAGTTCGTGAATGTCGTCCAGGACCAGCACCACCGGATCGGTGAACGCCTGCGCCGTCTCCACCAGGCGGAGGGGGAACGTATCCGGGGAGGCGTCCTCCAGCCCCCGCAGCATTTCCGCGGGCGCTGGCCGCACCCGGTTCAGGCCCACACACACATACAGCCAGAACCAGTCGTTGCGGTCCTCGGCGTCGAGAGTGAGCCAGACCACGCGGCCCGCGGCGGGGCTGCCTGCCGCCCACGACGCGCAGGCGACGGTCTTCCCCGCGCCAGCCGGTCCCGATATCACCGTCACCCGGTGCCGGGCGGCGTGCTCGATGAGTCCGGTGACCCGGGGGCGGGCCAGCACAGGGAAGTTCGGCTGCGGCAGCCACAGCTTGTCCTGGAGCAGGTGAGGCGGGCCAGGCTCGGTGGCGCTGCCAGCCCGCCTGCTCCTGGCC
>DPMS01000543.1 GCA_003541285.1 Actinomycetota bacterium | reverse complement strand
TGCTCGGCCTCGATCACGACCAGGGCCCCGCGTGGCTCGAGTACAGACATCAGGGCGTCCGCGATCTGGCTGGTCATCCGTTCCTGGACCTGGGGACGGCGGGCATAGATATCCACCAGTCTGGCCAGCTTGGACAGGCCTGTGATCTGGCCCTTCTCATTCGGAATGTAGCCAACATGGGCGAATCCGAAGAATGGAACCAGGTGGTGCTCACAGGTGCTGTAGACCTCAATGTCGCGCACGAGGATCAGTTCGTCGTGGTTGGCGTCGAACACCGTGCTGAGCACGTCCTCGGGACGCTGCGAGAGCCCGGAGAACTGCTCGGCATAGGCACGCCCCACCCGCCCCGGGGTAGCGATCAGCCCGTCACGGTCGGGGTCCTCACCAATGGCCAGCAGGATCTCGCGTACCGCACGCTCTATGCGCGCGACATCAATCCCCTCGCTCAACGGGGTTCGCCGCCACCTTCATCCCCGTCCAGCGACGGCAATCCCGCGGTGGAACCGCCAATAAAGCCACCTGACTGCCCGTTGCTCGGCGACGCGAGGTCCTTGACGTCGGCAGCCGCCGTCAGCGCCAGTTCCTTCGGCGTGAGCACCGGCGGGCGGTCAGACGGCAGGCGCTTGCCGTACCCGGTGTAGGAGCCGCGGGAGGGACGCGTCTTGACCGGGGCGAAGATCCGCAGGACCTCTTTGCGGCTGAGGGTCTCCTTGTCCATCAGGTGCAGGACCAGGTCGTCAAGGACCTCCCGGTACTGGACGAGGATCTCCCAGGCCTCATCGTGCGCGGACTCGATGAGACGGCGCACCTCCTCGTCGATCGTGGAGGCGATCTCCTCGGAGTAGTCCCTGGTGTGCGACATCTCCCTGCCNNCCGCCGAGCAGCATGGCCAGCTGATCCATCATCTCCGACCTGGTGACCAGGAACTTGTCCTCCTGGGGCGCCGAGGCGGTGTAGCCGAGCGCCCGGCCGCGCGGGATGATCGTGATCTTGTGGACCGGGTCGGCGTTGGGCAGCGCGTGGCCGACCAGCGCGTGGCCGCCCTCGTGATAGGCGATGAGCTTGCGCTCCTTCTCCGAGAGCAGCACGCTCTTGCGCTCGGGCCCTGCCATCACCCGGTCGATGGACTCCTCCAGCGAGGACATCGAGATCTGCGTGCCGTTGGCGCGCGCCGTGAGCAGCGCACCCTCATTGATCACGTTGGCGAGGTCAGCGCCGGTGAAACCGGCCGTCCGGCGGGCGATGATGTCAAGATCCACATCGGGCGCGAACGGCTTGCCGCGGGCGTGCACCCGCAGGATGCCCTTGCGGCCGGCCAGGTCNNGCCGACACCGACGAACATCTCCACGAAGTCGGAGCCGGAGATGGAGTAGAACGGCACCCCCGCCTCGCCCGCAACGGCGCGCGCAAGCAGGGTCTTGCCGGTACCCGGCGGCCCGTAGAGCAGGACCCCCTTGGGGATCTTGGCGCCGATCGCCTGGAACTTGCCCGGGCTCTGCAGGAACTCCTTGATCTCCTGGAGTTCCTCGATCGCCTCGTCAGCCCCGGCCACGTCCGCGAAGGTCGTCTTGGGCGTGTCCTTGGTGATGAGCTTGGCCTTCGACTTGCCGAAGTTCATCACCCGCGAACCGCCGCCCTGCATCTGGTTCATCAGGAAGAGGAAGAACAGGATGATCAGGACATAGGGGAGGAAGCCGATGATCAGGCCCAGCACGGAGTTACCGCTGGGCACCACGATGTTGTATCCACCCTTCAGGTGGCCCAGCTTGTACTGCTGCTGAAGTTCCTGCTGGAGGGTATGACCCTGGCCCGACACCCACGACGCCTGGTAGTGCTGACCGCCAACAGTGGTGATCTGGATCGTCTGGTTCTTGTCGGTGATGGTGGCGTTGCTGACTTTGCCCTGTTCAATCAGCGAGACAACATATGAGGTGTCCCTCGCCGCGTACGTGCTGCCGTGGTTGGCATACGTGAACACGATGAAGAAGAGCAGCAGCATCACAAGGACCGCGATGAACGGCCCGCGGAAATAGCGCTTCAGATCCATCGATCAACGACCCCGCCTGCTCGGGGCGGGGTCCCTCCTGACCAGCATCGTGGCCCGCCGACCCCCGGCGGGACTGTCGTCATGCGTCCCAGTTACCATGCCCGGCTTCCCTGTCAGTCCCGGCCGTGGCGCGGGGATATTTGACGTTACACCGCGCCCGGGACCCCTTGGGCGCGAGAAGTACCACAGGACGGCCTGCTGACCTCTCCCACATCAACGCTCTCTATCACTGATCGTGTTCCCCTCCTGGCTCCGCGGCCCAGTCACCACCGTAGACGTGAGGCGAGAGCGTCCCGATGAAGGGGAGATTCCGGTAGCGCTCGGCGTAGTCGAGCCCGTACCCGATGACGAACTCGTCGGCGATCTCAAAGCCCGTGTACGCCACGTGGACGTCCATCTGGGCCGCCCCCGGCTTGCGGAGCATCACGCAGACCGCCAGCGACGCGGGCTCCCGCGACCGCAGATTCCCCATCAGCCAGGACAGCGTCAGGCCGGAGTCGACGATGTCCTCAACCACCAGCACGTGACGGCCGCAGATATCGGTGTCGAGGTCCTTGAGGATGCGCACCACGCCGGACGAACGGGTTCCCGAACCGTAGGAGGAGATGGCCATCCAGTCCATCTGCACCGGCAGGCGCATGGCGCGGGCGAGATCGGCCATCACCATGACCGCTCCCTTGAGCACGCCGACAAGCAGGAGTTCGCGCCCAGCGTAATCCGCGTCGATCTGGGCCGCGAGTTCCGCGACCCGCGCCTGCACACGGTCAGCCGGGATAAGAACCTGTTTGAGGTCGGCCCCTACGTCACTCGCGTCCAACCATGACCTCCGCCTCATCGGGCCCTGCATTCTCGCTGGTCGCGGTGAAGATCAGCTTGCCATACCGGCGCGTTCCCCGGATCCCTCCGGGAAGGTCAGCCCAGCGCTGCCCGTGCCAGTGTGTCACCAGCGCGTCCAGCGCTTCGATATGACGCGCGGTGAGCGCGCCGGGCGGGCAGCCGGCCCCGATTGCCGCCGACCGCAGCAGGCGGGACCTGATCGCCGCAGGCTCCGCGGCGAGCAGGTCAGCCCGCCAGGAGCCATCGGTGCCGCGGATCCCCGGTGCGCAGCGGGCGGCGATCTCGTCGAGTGCCTCGGCGTCGGAGCGCAACTGGCCGGCGGTGCGGGCCAGGGCCTCCGCCACTCCGGGGCCGAGGGCCGCCTCCAGCGCCGGCAGCACCTGGTGGCGGACCCTGACCCGGGTAAAAGCGGGGTCAACGTTGTGCGGATCGTCCCAGGGGCTCAGGCCGAGCACCTCACAGGCAGCGCGCATCGTGGCCCGCCCCACACCGAGCAGTGGCCTGCGGTAGCGGCCGCGGCGGGCGGGCATCCCCGCCAGCGACCTGCTCCCCGAGCCGCGGGCCAGCCGCAGCAGCACCGTTTCCGCCTGGTCGTCCCGGGAATGGCCGAGCAGGATGACGCTCGCACCGGTGGCGTCCGCGACCTCATCGAAGGCCTGGTACCTGGCAGTGCGGGCAGCGGCCTCGGGGCCACCCTGGCCGGCCCCGCCGCTGACCGTGGCCCGGACCATCGCCACCGGATCAAGGCCGAGTCCCGCCAGTTGCCGCGCGACCGCCCGTGCCCGCTGCGCGGACCCCGGCTGGAGCCCATGGTCGACAGTGACCCCGCCGGCCCTCAGCCGCAGCCGCGGCGCCTCATGTGCCAGCGCGGCCGCCAGGGCCAGCGAATCAGGCCCGCCGGAGCAGGCGGCCAGGACTAGTTCGCCGGGGGCGAGGCCGGCCAGGCCCCGGCGCACTCCACTGCGGACCTCCGCTACCGCAGGATGGGGGCCCACCGGAGTCAGTCGCCAGCCGCCAGCGCGCCGCTGCTCCCCATGCGCTCGAGCCAGCGGGTGGGCGCGGCGATCTCCTCCTTGGTGGGCAGCGTCTGTGGCGAGGTCCAGACCCGGTTGAAGGTGGCCATCCCGGCTTCGGCCACCACTGCCTGCACGAACGCCGAGCCCTGCGCGTACTGCTTCATTTTCAGGTCGATGCCGAGGATGCGGCGGATGGCCTGCTCCACCCGGCCTGCCGCCCCACGGCGCGCGTTGAATTTCGCCCGGATCTCGGCGACGGAGGGCACCACCTGCGGCCCGACGGCGTCCATCACGTAATCGCCATGCCCTTCCACCAGGGTCATGACGGCCGAAAGCCGGTCCAGGATCTCCCGCTGGCGCGGGGTCTGGATCGCCTCGATGAGGCTGTCGCCCCCGTCGCCACCCCGTACCGCCCCGGCCACCGCGTCGGCGGCCGACCTGAGGCGGTCCACGATGGTCGCCGGGTCAAGGTCGGAGGCGAGGAGGAATTCGGTCATCTGCTGCTGGACATAGCCACGGAGCCAGCCGACCGCGGTGAACTGGGTCCGGTGGGTTTCTTCGTGCAGGCATACCCAGCGCCGGAAATCGTGCGGGTCCACGCCGAGTTCGCGCTCCACCATGACGATGTTCGGCGCGACCAGGGTCAGCCGTCCGGCCGGGGCGGCACCGCCGGGCGCCGCTGGGTCGGGTGGCAGGAACAACTCGTACTGCCCGAGTACCCGGCCCGCCAGGTAGGCCAGGAT
>DPMS01000692.1 GCA_003541285.1 Actinomycetota bacterium | reverse complement strand
GCCCTGGCCACCGCCCCGATCCTGCTCGACGCCTACCAGCTCCAGATCGAGCAGAGCATCATGCCCGACGTCTTGTTCGAGGCACTCATCGTCACCGCCATAGCCGCCCTGCTGTGGCGGCCCCGCCTCACCACACCAGCCATCATCACCGCCGGGCTCGCCCTCGGCGCCTGCGCCACCGCCCGCCAAGTCGGCGAGATCTTCATCCTCCCCACCCTGCTCTACCTGCTCATCACCCTCCCCCGCTGGCGCCAGCTACTACGCGGAACCGCCATCGCCTGCGCCGCCTTCGCCCTGCCCATCCTGGTCGTCAGCTACCGGGACTACGCCGTCATCCACCGGTTCGGGCTTGCCCCGTACGCCTCCGGCTCGATCTACGGCCGGGTTGCCGCAGCGGCGGACTGCCCGGCCCTCAAGATCCCGGCCTATGAGCGCGCGCTGTGCCCTACGGTGCGGCAGCAGCTCAACGGGCCGGACTGGCTGGACCACCACTTCGGCTCGCCCATCAAGTACTTCCAGGCCCCGCCTGGCATGAGCACCGGCGCTGTCGTCAGCGACTTCTCCCACCAGGTGATTCTCCAGCAGCCGGCCGGCGTCCTGACGGCGGTCGGCAAGGACGCGCTCAAGCTCTTCGCGGTGCACCGGGTCACCGCCCCCGGCGACACCCCCATCAGCCGCTGGCAGTTCCAGCCGGTCTACCCGCAGTACCCGCCCTACATGACGATCGCCGGGGGGCAGGTGATGTTCCACAGCTTCACGCCGACCGGGGCGGTGAGGTGGGTGTGGAGTGCCGAAGGTTTTGGCGGTGGCAGCCCGCGGGTGGTCAGGCCACTCGCCTCGTTCCTGCACACCTACCAGCTCGACGGCGGCTACACCCCCGGCCCCCTGCTCGCCTTCGCCGTCCTGGCAGGCCTGGCAGGCACCCTCAGCCTCCTGCGCCGCCACGCAACCCCCGCGGGGCGCGACGCCGCCCGCGCCTGCCTGCTCACCTTCACCGCCGCCACATCAGTCCTGCTCATGTCCGACGCCTTCGAATTCACCTGGCGCTACCAGCTGCCCGCCCTCATCACCTTGCCCCCCACCGCCGCACTCGCCCTCACCGCCCTGCTCACCCACCGCCACCAAACCACCACCCACCACCCCAGCACCACACCCACCGCGACGGCCCCGGCGGCCACGACCCCCGCCGCCGGGGCCGCGGCCACCTGACTAGCGGCTGCGCCGTTGCCCGAAATGGGCCTTGACTTGCTCAAACCCGGCCACCGAGGCGATCGCGACCACGGCGACCGGCGCCATGATCACCGCAGGCAGCCAGGCGGGGGCGTACTGCGAGAGCAGACTGCCGACCACGGCGCCGGGCACGATGGCCACCAGGACCCCGATACTGCGGGCGAACCCCGGTGGCCTGTCGCGGGTCACCAGGCCAGCGATCACCGAGGTCAGGGTTCCGGTCAGGTAGGTGGTGGACATCCCGCCCAGCTTCCTGACCGCGGCGCTCTGCATGCCCATGCCTACCGCGAGGGCCGCGATCAGCAGCACCTGGGCCGTGCCGCCGGGACGCCCGCCGGTGATCTCCCAGCCGGCCGAGAACACGGCCAGCACACAGAATTCGGCTACCAGGATGGTCGTGACGCTGGGTGGCCAGGTCCCCTCGTCGTCAGCGCGATTCGCGCCGATCGGAGCGGCCAGGAGCACACCCGCTGAGTATCCGGCCAGCGCCACCCCGCTGTGCACGGCCAGAGACGGGTCCTGGATTCCGGCCGAGAGCGCCAGCAGCACCAGGCCCGGTGATGACGCTGCTGAACACATGGCCCAGGTGCAGGAAGCAGGATGCGTCCACCGCACCGGTGGTGAGGGTGAGCAGCACCAGCAGGCTGTCGCGGACAGCCCCGCGCGAGGAGTCTGCCATGCCGGTCCCTACCCGCGTCGGCGGCCCGCAGCCGCCCGGCCGTCCGCGGCGATCAGGTATCCGGTCACCAGCACATCACGCCGCCAGCGGGCCACAATCCCCCGCAGGGCGTCGGCGCGGCGCGCTGGCAAGGCCGGGACTACCGGTAACGCGGTCTGCTGGCTCATCGGCTCCCGCCCGGGTCGTCCCGTACCGGAAGTGTCCCCCGCTCCCGGCGGTAACGCCACCCGCGCGACCAGAAAATCGGCTCCTGGCAGGGTCAGGTTCCTGACCCGGGTTCCCTATAGCCGCCCTCGCTGGTGGGCCAGCCGGACAGCCCAAGCCCGCACGCGATGGCTGTGGTGACACTGTGGACGCAGTAGCCGATGTGGGAGGCGCCGCAGACAAACCCCAGGTGGGCGAAGTACGCCTCGCCGAAGTCGGCGGCACAGGCCTGGCTGGCTGGGCCGGTGCTGCCCGGCGCCGTGGCAGCCTGGACCGTAGCGGTGTACCGGTCGTGTGCCTGATGCTTGGTGGATTGCCCGATGGCCGCGCCGGCTGCCGCGATCTGGTTCAGCAGGTTTAGCTGGTCAAGGACCGCGCGGAGGGTGCGGCGCAAGGTCGCCTGGTCGGCGGCCTCAACGTGCAGGCAGATGTCGTCCACGCACTTGTCCCTGTGGTTGTGGTCCTGGGTAGCAGGCGGTGGCCTGGGCGCGCGGGCCGGGGCCTGGTGCCTTGCCGGGCCGGCGGCTGGTGGTCATGGGGTCAGGTCGGTGATGGTCAGGTGCGGGCGGGCCTTGGCCGCTGTCTGGCGGGTGGTTTCCCAGCACGGCGAGCACATCGGGTAGGAGCGTCGCCAGCACTCGGGCCAGAAGGCGTCGCGGGGTGTGCCGGGGACGCCGAGTTGCCCGAAAGTGACGATGACATCGGCGAGCGTGCCGAGGTTGCGGTGCTGCCGGTCGTTGCACAGGCACCGGCCCTGGGGGACGGTCAGGGTGATCTGGTCGTGGCCCGGCGGGGAGCCGTTCACATCCGCTCCCGGGGGATGCGGGCCACTCCTGCGTACAGGTCGGCCGGGCCGGGGGGAACGCTGGTGGGGCAGGGCCGCCACTCGGTGACCGGCACCACGCCTGGCGCTACCAGCGGCAAGCCGGCGAACAACGCGGTGACCTGGGAGTGGGTGCGGACGGTCACCCCGGCCGGGACCAAGGTGTTGTAGGCGGTGACCCCGGCGCTCACCTGGCCCGGCGCGAGATCGGCGGTCAGGTGCGAGATGACCAGGAAACTACCTGGTGCTAACGCGGCGGCCAGCGTGGCGGTGACCCCGGCCGGGTCATCAGCATCAGCCAGGAAATGCAGCACGGCGAGCAGCAGCACGGCAACCGGCTGGGTAAAGTCCAGTGTCCGCGCTGCGCCGGCCACGATGGCGGCACTGTCGCGCAGATCGGCGTCCAGGTAGCCGCAGCAGCCTTGCGGAGTGCTGGTCAGCAGCGCCCGTGCATGCACCAGCACCAGCGGG
>DPMS01000694.1 GCA_003541285.1 Actinomycetota bacterium | reverse complement strand
AAGGTCCGGGCGTCTCCGCAAGGTCCGGGCGTCTCCGCAAGGTCCGGGCGTCTCCGCAAGGTCCGGGCGTCTCCGCAAGGTCCGGGCGCCACCGTAAGGTCCGATTGCCGCCGGACTTCCGGCCGCTGTCTGGCGACGATGAAGTCATGACGGCAAGAAACCAGATGATCATGGACGGCCCGGCCACGGATCGCAGCGCAGCCGGACCACCGCTACCGGTATTCCACATCCGGGCCATCGGCCAGGATGTCTTGTCCGGGTTGCGCACCCGCGATGACGCAGGCCACCCGCCACGCACACTGACCGACGATGCGGGCGGCAGCCCGCTGCGCTGCTGCCTGCGGCGCAGCCGCCCGGGTGAGCGCATCGCCCTGGCCGCTTACGCGCCGTTGCGCCGGTGGGCGCGCGAGACCGGTGCGGACCCCGGACCCTACGACGAGACCGGGCCGGTGTTCATCCACCCCGAACCGTGCCCGGGCCCGGATGGCCCGGGCTACCCGGCCGGACTCGCCGGCCCGCACCGGGTGTTCCGCGCGTACTCGGCGCAGGGGCAGATCTTGGGTGGCCAGCTGGTCGGCGCGGACCAGGCCGCCGACCCGGCCAGCGCCGGGCAGGCTCTGGCGGCTATGTTCGCTGACCCTGCGGTTGCCCTGGTGCACGTGCGGGCGGTGGAGTTCGGCTGCTTCACATTCGAAGCACGCCGCAGCTGACAGCGAAGGGTGCCCACAGGTGCGGGCCGGGCTCAGCCCCGCACCACGTTCCTGTGGGCACCCGGCGAACCGGCAGGAACGGGATCCCGTGTGTGCCGCGCGCCACCCGTGCCACCGGGGCCCGCCGGCGCGGTAGCGTGTCCAGACGTGCCCCCCGGCGACGTCCGCAAGCGAGCCCGGAATGCCGCCCGCGCCGAGCCCACGATCCCAGAATTGCTGGCCGCGGCGGTCGCCGGTATCGGTGGCAGTGCGCGGCCCGGCCAGGATGCCATGGCCAGGGCAGTGGGGCGTGCGATCGGGTCAGGTGAGCACCTCGCGGTACAGGCGGGCACCGGGACCGGGAAATCGCTCGCCTATCTTGTCCCAGCGGTGGCCCATGCGGTCGGCGAGGGTGGCGGCGTGGTGGTGGTGGCGACGGCGACGATCGCGCTCCAGCGCCAGCTGATCGACCGTGACCTGCCGCGGCTGGCTGATGCGCTGGAACCCTTGCTCACCCGGCCGCTGACGTTCGCGATCCTCAAGGGCCGCCGCAACTACCTGTGCCTGCACCGGCTGCGGACCGGCCCGCCCGACGAACCCGGCGAGACCCTCTTCGATCCCGCCGCTGTCTCCGCCGTTGGCCAGCAGGTGCAGCGGCTCACCGGATGGGCAGGTAGCACCACCACCGGTGACCGCGATGAGCTGGTGCCGGGGGTGGAGGAGCGGGCCTGGCGCCAGGTGTCGGTGAGCGCCAGGGAATGCCTGGGTGCCCAGCGCTGCCCGTTCGGCTCCTCCTGTTTCGCCGAGCGGGCGCGGGAGGCCGCCGGCCGCGCGGACATCGTCGTCACCAACCACGCCCTGCTCGCCATCGACGCGCTGGAGGAATTCGAGGTCTTGCCCGAGCACGATGTAGTGATCATCGATGAGGCGCATGACCTGGTGAACCGGGTCACCTCGGCGGCCGCCGCCGAGGTGTCGGCGGCGGCGGTGGAGACGGCGGCGCGTCGTAGTGCCCGGCTGCTCTCTGGTGATGAGGCCGGCCGGCTGCGGGAGGCGGGGGAGGCCGCCGCCCGGGTCCTGGCGGACGTTCCGGGCGGCCGGATCGACGTGCTGGCCGAGCCACTGGCCATCGCACTCGCCTCGGTCCGTGACGCCGCGGCCGCGTGCGCCGCCAAGGTGCGCGCCGGTTCCGGGGAAAACGCACAAGAGGCCGAACGCCTCGCGGCGGCCCGCGCCACCCTGGCAGCTCTCGACGAGATCAGTGCGACAGCCGGCCGGATCCTCGCCGGGTTCGGCCCGGATATCGCGGCCCGGCCCGATGTGGTGTGGATGGACCGCCCGCAGGCGGAGGACACGCGCCGCCCACCGACACTGCGGGTGGCGCCGCTGGATGTCGGCCCGCTGCTGGCGGGACGCCTGTTCGGCCGCCGGACGGTCGTGCTGACATCTGCCACGCTGGCGCTGGGCGGCTCATTCGAGCCGCTGGCACGGCAGTGGGGCCTGCCNNCCGGGCTGGCCTGGTCCGGGCTGGACGTTGGCTCGCCCTTCGACCACCGGCGCAGCGGCATCCTGTATGTCGCCCGCCACCTGCCACCTCCTGGCCGGGACGGCCTGCCCGAGTCCTACCTCACGGAACTGGCCGGGCTCATCGACGCGGCCGGCGGCCGCACGCTCGGCCTGTTCTCGTCCATGCGGGCCGCCAGGCAGGCGGCCGAGCAGTTGCGCGGGACGATTGCCCAGCCACTGATGTGCCAGGGCGAGGACGCGACCGCCGAACTGGTCAGGCGTTTTGCCGCGGACGAGGCGAGCTGCCTGTTCGGCACCCTGTCCTTGTGGCAGGGCGTCGATGTGCCGGGCCGGACCCTGCAGCTGGTGGTGATCGACCGGATTCCGTTCCCGCGTCCCGATGACCCGCTTGCCTCGGCGCGGCAGCGGGCGGTGGCCGCACGGGGCGGCAACGGGTTTATGACGGTAGCGGCGGCTCACGCAGCTCTCCTGCTCTGGCAGGGCGCTGGCAGGCTGCTGCGCGCCATGGACGACAAGGGGGTGGTAGCGATCCTGGATCCACGCCTGATCACCGCCCGCTACGGCGGCTTCCTCCGGGCGTCGCTGCCGCCCTTCTGGACCACCACAGACCCGGCGGTCGCCCGCGCCGCGCTCCGCCGCCTCGCCGCCCAGCCCGGCTAACAGACCGCTGCCTCGTGAGAAGACGTGGTCAGTTCGGGCTGTAGACGACCCGCATCGACCACGTCATGGGCGAGGCCCGGGTGAGTGTGTTCAGCTTGGGCCGCTATCACGGCCCGAATTCGCCACGTTCGTGCGGGGCCGATCCACCGCTGGACCAGCAGTGGTCAGAACGGGCCGCTATCACGACCCGGATTGACCACGGCTGCTGGGAAGTCCGGCGGGGCGCAGAGAAGCTGACCTGCACGCCGCACCGAAGCGCAGCCCGGGTGCGCAGCAGCCGGACTTACCGGACGTCGTGGCCGGGGTGGGGCTCCTCGGGGATGGTGCTTTGCGCGGGGATCGAGCCCAGCCGGCCCGCCTGGTAGTCCTCGAACGCCTTGACGAGCTCATCCCTGGTGTTCATCACGAAGGGGCCATAGGCGGCGACCGGCTCGCGGATAGGCTGGCCGCCGAGCAGGAGCACGTCGAATTCCTGGCCGGGACCGCCCTGGCGCTGGGCCGCGCCGAAGGTGATCACGTCACCTGGGCCGAACACGGTCAGCTGGCCGGTGCGCACCGGGCGGTGCTCGGTGCCGACGGTGCCGGAGCCGGCCAGCACGTAGGCGAGTGCGTTGAAGTCCCGCCGCCACGGCAGCCGGACCTGGGCGCCGGCGGCGACGGTTGCGTGGACCAGGGTGATCGGGGTGTGGGTGATCCCCGGGCCGCTGTGGCCGGCCAGGTCGCCGGCGATGACCCGCAGCAGGGCGCCGCCGTCGGGCGAGGAGAGCAGCGCGACCTGCCCGGCGCGGATGTCCTGGTATCGCGGGTTGGTCATCTTCAGCCGCCGGGGCAGGTTGACCCACAGCTGGAAGCCGTGGAACAGCCCACCGCCGGCGACGAGGTCCTCGGGAGGCTCTTCGATATGCAGGATGCCGCCGCCCGCGGTCATCCACTGCGTGTCGCCGTTGGTGATCAGCCCACCGCCGCCGTTGGAGTCCTGGTGGCGGAAGACACCGTCAATGATGTAGGTGACGGTCTCGAACCCGCGGTGCGGATGCCATGCGGTTCCCTTGGGCTCGCCCGGGGCGTAGTTGACCTCGCCCATCTGGTCCATGTGGATGAACGGGTCAAGCCGGGCCAGGTCCACCCCGGCGAAGGCACGGCGGACCGGGAATCCCTCGCCCTCGAAGCCGGACGGCGCGGTCGTCACCGACGCCACCGGGCGATCGGCCGCGACGGTGGGGTCTGGCTCCTGGACGCGCGGCAGGACCAGGATGTCCTCGACGGTGACCGCGGGCATGACATCGCTCCTTCGTGCTGGCGGTGAGCTGGCGGGCCGGGGGCGGGGCAGCCGTCCGCCGGCCTTGCCGGGGAGAACGATAGTTGATCGCGCAACATTCCCGCCTGCGGACCACTGGGACCCGCAGGCCAGCCGGCATGAGCCGTGTCAGGGCAGTTTCCAGTCGATGGGCTGGCAGCCCTGCTGTTCCAGCAGCAGATTGGCCCGGGAGAACGGCCGCGAGCCGAAGAATCCCCGGTCGGCGGAGTAGGGGCTGGGGTGNNGCGGACTCGATCAGCGGGACGTGTCCGAGCAGCGGCGCGAGGCTGCGGGCATCCCGGCCCCACAAGATCGCCACGAGCGGGGCCTGACGGGCGGCGAGGGCGCGGAGTGCCTGCTCGGTCACTTCCTCCCAGCCCCGGCCGCGATGGGAGCCGGGCTTGCCTGGCTGGACGGTGAGAATCCGGTTCAGCAGCAGGACCCCGCGTTCGCTCCAGGGCACCAGGTCGCCGCTGGACGGCGCGGGGTGGCCGAGATCGGCGGCGTACTCGCGGAAGATGTTGACCAGGCTTGGCGGCAAGGGGCGCACTCCCGGCGGGACCGAGAAGCTCAGCCCCACCGCATGGCCCGGCGTGGGGTAGGGGTCCTGGCCCATGATCAGCACCCGCACCTCGCCGAACGGCTGCTGGAAGGCACGGAGCACGTGCTCGCCGGCGGGCAGGTACCGGCGCCCGGCGGCGATCTCCGCCCGCAGGAAGTCCCCCATCGCGGTGATGCGGTCAGCGACAGGTTCGAGCGCGGCCGCCCAGCCTGCCTCGACCACGTGCTTGAGGTCCCGCTCCGCCACGGGGAGCACTTTAGCGTTACTCACCCCGGCGGGGGGAGATGAATCTACGTCGGCAGGTGGCCGGGCTCACGCCCGGGAGCCGGTGGAAGCGCCGGGGTGGCGGCGCACGATGTGCAGGCAGGCGTCGATTCCGGCGGCCGTCCGGCCGGCCGGTCAGGGAAGATGATCGGTGGTTCCGGGTACTGTGCCCGGGAAGGGCATCCGGTGACGGGCACCGCTGTGGTCAGTACGTCATAGGATCTGTGCCAACGGGTGCCGGGAACGGCCGCCGCAGACCACCAGGAGGCGGGCGAATGCAGTCGGCCATCGACACGACCAAGCCACATACAGCCCGGATGTATGACTATTACCTGGGCGGCAAAGACCATTTCGCGGTGGACCGCGAGACTGCCGAGAAGGCCATGGCGAGCTGGCGCAGTGTCCGCACTGCTGTCCGTGAGAACCGGGCGTTCCTGGGCCGGGCGGTGCGGTACCTGGTGGCCGAGGCGGGCATCCGCCAGTTCCTGGACATCGGGACCGGCCTGCCGAGTGCGAACAACGT
>DPMS01000941.1 GCA_003541285.1 Actinomycetota bacterium | reverse complement strand
AGTTCGCCGAAAAGTTCCTGGATGCGGCGCAGGTCCCGCATCCGTGGCTCGGTTTCCCCGCCCACCCAGCGGCCGACGGTCTTGACCGACACCCCGAGCTGGCGGGCCGCGGCCTCATGGGTCAGCCCCTCGCGCCGCAAGGTGCACGACATCCAGTCGGCAAAGGTGGCGGGCCTGGCCGCCGGCGCCGCTGTGCTGGCCGCCGGCGCCGCGGCGGCGGGGGCCAGCGTCTGCGGGACCGGGTCGTTGGAGTGAAGCACGTCAACCTCGACGTGTTCAGGGAAGATGCGGAACGAGACCTGTATCGCCCCGGTGGGCCCGGCCGCGTCGAGCAGGGCGCGGAAGACCGTCTCGCCCACTTCTCTGTTTCCCTCGTCGGTCAGCGGTGACTCGGCCAGGCAGTGGCGGACGAAGTCGCGGATCTCGGGGATCCAGGAGGGGCGGGCCGGAAATGTCTGGGACAGCACCACGACCGGCACGACCTCGATCTGCCCGTCCCCGTGCTCGTGGATCAGATCGGCCACCACCATTCTCCCTCGCACCGCCTGGCCGGCATCCCGGGCTCCCCCCTGTACGCCCCGGCATTGCAGAGTACGCGGAATCGGCAGGACCCGCGCGGCACCTGAGGCTCATGATACGAGTGGGACTAAATAGGCAGAATAAAGATCATCTTGGTCGGTCATCCGCGATCGCTAGACACTTGTGTCCANNCATTCAGGTCCGATATGAACCATTTTCAAGAGTATTGTCGCTCTTCTTGGTGCGGGCCGCCCGGCGGGTGCGAGGCCCCGCCCGGCGGTGAATTCCAGCTGAGCCTTAGCTCTGGCCTAATGTTTGTCACCTCCGGGCCATATGGGGCCCGATCCGGGGCACACGGGCCCTGCCAGCCAGGCTTCGATGCCATCCAGCACGTCCGATCCAGCCACGAGGAGGTGGCCTAACGATGGCCATGGCCACACAGCCCAGCGGCACGTCGCCGGCAGCTTCGGATGCCGAGCCCGTCGTCCACATCCTCTGGATGAACGGGGGGCTCAGCTGCGACGGGGACTCGGTCGCACTTACGGCGGCCACCCAGCCGAGTATCGAGGAGATCGTCCTGGGCGCTCTCCCCGGTCTGCCCAGGGTCGCGGTGCACTGGCCGCTGATCGACTTCGAGTGCGGACCTGAACAGGGCGCGGACAACTTCATCGAATGGTGGCACAAGGCCGACCGCGGTGAACTGGGCGCATTCGTCCTGGTGGTCGAGGGCTCGATCCCGAACGAGGCGATCAAGTCCGAAGGCTACTGGTGCGGCTTCGGGAACAACCCGGCCACCGGCCAGCCGATGACCACCAGCGAGTGGCTGGACCGGCTGGCGCCGAAGGCGACCGTGGTCCTGGCCGTTGGCACCTGCGCCACCTACGGCGGCATCCACGCCATGGCCGGCAATCCCACCGGAGCCATGGGCGTGCCGGACTACCTGGGCTGGGAGTGGCGGTCCAAGGCAGGCATCCCGATCGTCTGCGTGCCGGGCTGCCCTATCCACCCGGACAACCTGGCGGAGACCATCCTCTACCTGCTCTACCAGGTGGCGGGCCAGGCACCGATGATCCCGCTGGATGAGGCATTGCGGCCCGCCTGGCTGTTCGGCGCCACTGTGCACGAGGGCTGCGACCGGGCCGGTTATTACGAGCAGGGCGACTTCGCCGCCGAGTACGGCTCGCCCAAGTGCCTGGTCAAGCTCGGCTGCTGGGGCCCGGTGGTCAAGTGCAACGTCCCCAAGCGGGGATGGATCAACGGGGTGGGCGGCTGCCCGAACGTGGGCGGCATCTGCATCGCATGCACCATGCCGGGCTTCCCGGACAAGTTCATGCCCTTCATGAACGAGCCACCGGGCGCCCGGGTGTCCACGGTCGCGTCCACCCTGTACGGGACCGTGATCAGGACCCTGCGCGGGTTCACCGCCAGGACGGCTGACGAGGAGCCCAAATGGCGCAAGAAGGGCAACGACCTGCTGACCGGTTATCAGAAGACCTGGTGACATCGACCGGCGCCAGCGCTGGCGCCCGAGGCCAACGAGAGGGATGAGCGATGAGCACCACGCCCGGCAGCGATGTCGTGGAGATGAACTGGGATCCGATCACCAGGATCGTGGGCAGTCTCGGGATCTACACGAAGATCGACTTCAAGCAGAAGAGGGTGGTCGAGTGCCACAGCACCTCGTCGATCTTCCGTGGCTACAGCATCTTCATGAAGGGCAAGGATCCACGCGACGCGCACTTCATCACCAGCCGGATCTGCGGGATCTGCGGTGACAACCACGCGACCTGCTCGGTGTACAACCAGAACATGGCCTACGGGGTCCGCCCGCCCCACCTGGGCGAGTGGATCATCAACCTGGGCGAGTCCGCGGAGTACATGTTCGATCACAACATCTTCCAGGAGAACCTGGTCGGCGTGGACTTCTGCGAGAAGATGGTCGCCGAGACCAACCCGGGCGTCCTGGAACTGGCGCGCAGCACCGAGGCGCCGCATGCGGCCGACCACGGCTACCGCACCATTGCCGACATCATGCACTCGCTCAATCCCCTGGAAGGGGAGTTCTACCGGGAGGCGCTGCAGGTCAGCCGGTCCACGCGGGAGATGTTCTGCCTGATGGAGGGGCGGCATGTGCACCCCTCGACGCTGTACCCGGGCGGCGTGGGCACCACCGCGACGGTGCAGTTGTTCACCGACTACCTGACCCGGCTGATGCGCTACGTCGACTTCATGAAGCGGGTCGTGCCCATGCATGACGACCTGTTCGACTTCTTCTACCAGGCCCTGCCCGGCTACGAGGAGGTCGGCCGCCGCCGTGCGGACATGGTGTGCTGGGGCAGCCTCAACGACCCCGAGCACTGCGATTTCCGCTATGACCACATGACCGAATGGGGCCGGAAGATGTTCGTCAGCCCCGGCGTCATCCGGGACGGGAAGCTGCTGACCAACGACCTCGTCGAGATCAACCTCGGGATCCGCATCCTGCTCGGCTCCTCGTTCTACGAGGACTGGGAGGACCAGGAGATGTTCGTCACCCGCGACCCGCTGGGCAACCCGGTGGACCGCCGGCACCCGTGGAACCAGCACACCATCCCGCGGCCGGCCAAGCGGGACTTCGACGGCAAGTACAGCTGGGTCATGTCCCCGCGCTGGTTCGACGGCGAGAACCACCTGGCGGCCGACACCGGCGGCGGGCCGATCGCCCGGCTGTGGGCGACCGCCCTGGGCGGCCTGGTCGACATCGGCGGCTACGTCAAGTCCACCGGCCACAGCGTGCAGATCAACCTGCCCCGCACGGTGTCGCGGCCGGAGGTCAGCTTCGAATGGAAGATCCCGGTCGACAAGACCGGAGCGCCGCTGTCCAATGCCATCGAGCGGGACCGGGCGCGAACCTACTTCCAGGCCTACTGCGCCGCCGCGGCCCTGTATTTCGTGGAGAAGGCGCTCGCGGAGGTCCGGGCCGGCAACACCAGGACCTGGCAGCCGTTTACCGTGCCCGACGAGGCGAACAGCTGCGGGTTCACCGAGGCCGTGCGGGGAGTGCTCTCCCACCACATGGTGATCCGCGGCGGCCGGATCGCGAACTATCACCCCTACCCGCCGACCCCCTGGAACGCCAGCGTCCGTGACTCCTACGGCACCCCCGGC
>DPMS01000004.1 GCA_003541285.1 Actinomycetota bacterium | reverse complement strand
TCGATTCCGTAAGGGGGCTCTAGGTCATAAGACTTTTTCGAATATAGAACCAAATACCTCCTTCGAGTGAGTGGCATTTTGAGTGGCACACCCCATATGGGGCGGGTACTTGTGACCAGGCGTTTTGCTGCGCGGTGGAAGGCGTAGAGCTGTACTCCTGTTCAGGGAAGAGGTCCCTGGCTGACTCTGGTGCCAGGCACGGTCAGCCTGCAGATCTGCGGCCTACGCAGAGTGACGAGATTCGTTCGCTCCCCGCCAACAGGCGGTAACAGAACGCCGATTCGGCGCGGCTCAGAGCTGCAGCGACCGTGCGGAGTGGTGGACGCATATCACCCCAATTCTGGGCGTCCTGTCGCTGCCGCATTTGTCCATCCCATGACCGCCAGTCGGCAGACATTCAAGCAAATCAGTGAACGAGTTAACGGCCCAGCCGATCGCGGAAACTTATGCGTGCAGCCTGTTGGCGGTCATCAGGATCCGATGACCGCCAACAGCAGCCGAGCACTTGGGTTTCGTGCTGCGGCTCCAAGGCCTGAAAGAGATGGCGGCGATCGAGGCCGAGTGGAACCAGCGCCTGGCCGGCGCAGGGCTGAAGGGAGACATCATCGAGTCACTCTCCAAGGCCCTGCCGCCTACGCGCCCAGTAGCCGCGCCCAGGCAGCGAACCCTGCCTACTACCCGAAGGACCTGACCCGAGGCAACAGCCCAAGCCACTGGCCAGACCGAGGCTGCCGCTGAACCAGCGGAACGGTAGGCTCCCTTTGGGAGCTCCAAGCTGCGGGTCGGCTTGCTCGGCGGGCTGGCGCTGGGTTTCCAGGCCTACTGCCTGTGCGAGGCGCCCGACGCAATCGGGGACGCGGATGTGCCGCCTCGCTGGCGGAAAACTCGCTCGGTAGGCGCTCGGGGCTGTGCCATAGACGCGGCCGAAGCTGGTTGTGAACGAGCCCAGGCTGGTGAGACCGACCGCGAAGCAGATCTCGGTCACGGGGCGATCGGTATTGGGCAGCAGGGCGGCGGCGCGCTCGAGCCGACGCGTCAGAAGGTACTGGTGCGGCGTCTCGCCGAAAGTGCGCCGGAACTCACGGCTGAAATGGGCGGGCGACAGCCGAGCGGCACGGGCGAGGTCCGCCACCGTGAGCGGCTCGAAATACCGGGCATCGGCGAGGTCCTTGGCGCGCGATAGATGACGAGCCGATGGCAGCACACACCCAAGTATCCCCGGCCCGTGACCCATCGTCGGGATCGCCGCGCAGTGCCTCGAAGGCCACGGCCAGGCCAGCGTGACGCATACACGGCCCTCGGTCGGCGCGTTATGCCGAAGTTGCCGTAGCTCTCCGCAGGCGTTGTGTCGTGAACTGCGGCTTCGAGGGAATCTGCGCTTAAAACGTAGTCAGAATAATCGGCGTGTCGCCACTGGTTCCGAGCAGGGATAACCCAAAAAATAGGGCTATGACGCGAACCAGCGGTAAGGTTCACGTAGTCAGAGTCAGCAAGACCGGCTACGTGGACAAGCAGGGCCGCCGCCGGGACTACTCCTCGGCGTATCTGCGGCGCACCTACCGCGACGGCGGCAAGGTCAAGAACGAGACCGTGGCCAACCTGTCCGCGCTGCCGGATCACGTCATTGACCTGATCGACGCCGGGCTGAAGGGCCAGCAGCTGGTCCCGGCAGGTGAGGCGGTCACTATCACCCGCTCGCTGCCGCACGGGCACGTCGCCGCCGTGTACGCCATGGCGCGCACCCTGGGCCTGCCGGCCCTTCTGGGCCCGGCCGGCCGGGACCGGGACCGGGACCGGGCGCTGGCGCTGATCATCTCCCGGGTGGTGCGGCCGGGCTCGAAGCTTGCCACCCTGACCTGGTGGGCCGACACGACACTGGGCGCCGACCTCGGCGTTGCTGAGGCGTCCACCGATGACATCTACGCGGCGATGGACTGGCTGGCCGCCCGGCAGGACGCGATCGAGGCCGAGCTGGCCCGCCGCCACCTGGCACCGCAGGTCAACCCGGCGCGGATGGCCCTGTTCGACCTGTCGTCCTCGTGGCTGGAAGGCTCGCACTGCCCGCTGGCCGCCCGCGGCCACTCCCGGGACGGCAAGAAAGGCACGCTGCAGATCGAGTACGGGCTGCTCACCGACCCGGCGGGCCGCCCGGTCGCGGTCCGGGTCTTCCCCGGCAACACCGGCGACCCCGGCGCGTTCACCGCCATCGTCAAGGTGGTGCGGGACAAGTTCGGGCTGGCCAAGATGGTCATGGTCGGGGACCGGGGCATGATCACCTCCGCCCGCATCGACGCCCTGCGCGAGGCCGATGACGGCTACGGGTGGATCACCGCGCTGCGCGCCCCGGCCATCAAGAAGCTCATGGCCGACAACGGCCCCCTCCAGCTGTCCCTGTTCGACCAGCAGGACCTGGCCGAGATCACCTCCGATGACTTCCCCGGCGAGCGGCTGGCCGCCTGCCGCAACCCGGTCCTGGCCGCCGAGCGGGCCCGCAAGCGGGAGGACCTGCTGGCCGCCACCGAGAAGCTGCTGGCCCCCGTCATCGCCCGCGCCCGGGCGGGAAGGCTCCGGGGCGCCGGCGAGATCGGCGTTGAGGTAGGCAAGGTGATCAGCAAGTACAAGACCGGCAAGCACTTCCAGGTGACCATCACCGATGACAGCCTCACCGTGACCCGCAGGCAGGATCAGATCGACGCCGAAGCCGCCCTGGACGGGTTCTACGTGCTGCGCACCCCGATCCCCGCCGCCGAACTGGACGGCCCCGCCGTGGTCACCGCCTACAAGAACCTCAAATACGTCGAGCGGGACTTCCGCCACATCAAGGCCGACGACCTGGACCTGCGGCCGGTGTTCCACCGGCTGGAAGGACGCGTCAAGGGCCACGTGCTGATCTGCATGCTCGCCTGCTACCTGACCTGGCACCTGCGCCGCGCCTGGGCGCCGCTGACCTTCACCGACGAGGACCCGCCCGCGCAAGACAACCCCGTCGCCCAGGCCAGCCGCTCCGCGGCCGCCCAGGCCAAGGCCTCCTATCAGCACGACCCGGCGGGCCGCCCCTACCGCAGCTTCCGAGGCCTGCTGGAGCACCTGGCCACCTTGACCCGCAATCAGGTCCGCTTCGCCGGAACCCAGGCCACCGTCCCGATGCTCACCGAGCCGACCAGCGCCCAGCGCGAGGCATTCAACCTCACCGGCACGCCGATCCCGCTCACCTTGAAGTAGCCAGAACACCACCCGGCCAACTCGGCAAGACACCAGGTCAGACCCGAAACCGCCTACCGAACTAGCCGTAACTTCGGGTTATAGGAAAATTGAAACCTGGCTAAACTTTCCGGCCGACGCCACAATAGTGCGGCACCACGGGGGCGCTGCGGGAACCGGTGACCGGGGCCGGCGAATCGGGCCGCCACTGAGGCAGTTGCACAACCCCGGGCTCCAGCAACTCCAAACCATCGAAGAACCGGGCAATCTCCGCAGGCGATCGCAGCGTGATCTTAATCAGGCTGCGCTCGTTCCAGATCCGGGCGGCCTCAGCCATCTCCTCAGAGATGCCCTTTGCGGGGTGTGAGATCACGAGGTAGCTGCCCGAGGGCAAGGCGTCCATCAGCCGGGCCACGATCGCATGTGGATTGTCACGGTCGCCGATGAATCCCAGAATCGCCAGCAGCATGACCGCGACCGGCTGGCGGAAATCCAGCGTCTGAGCCGCCGCAGCCAGGATCTTGTCGGGGTCCCGCAGATCAGCATCGATGTAGTCGGTCGCGCCCTCTGGGGAGCTGGTCAGCAGCGCGCGGGCGTGCGTAAGAACGACCTGGTCGTTGTCCGCATAGACGATGCGGGCCTCGGGAGCGACCGCCTGGGCCACCACGTGAGTGTTGTTCGCGGTGGGGATGCCGGTTCCGATATCGAGGAACTGCCGGATGCCCTCCGCCCCGGCCAGATACCGCACGGCGCGGCCCAGGAACGCCCGATCAGCGCGGGCGAGCACACCAACGATAGGCAAGGCCTTCAGGGTCTGGTCACCTACCTCCCGGTCCGCCTGGTAGTTGTCCTTGCCTCCGAGCCAGTAGTTCCAGACCCGTGCCGAATTCGGGACGCTGGGGTCAATCCCCAACGGCACTGACTCGGCCGGGCTCTCGGACGATTCGTCAGTCATGCACGCGCCTTTCTCCAATGACCTGCCACATCGGCGACATGCACAGCGTAGACCCACATCTATGGGCGAGCATGCCCACGTGCTNNGGCGGCGACTGCCAGCGCCGCGGTGACCAGCAGTGGTCCCAGCGCGGCACCCACGCCGAAGGCCGCGTGGATCAAGTTCATGAGCCGGGTTTGGCCGGCCAGGGCAGCCGCCGTGTTGAGCGCGGCATCAAGCCCACCACCTGCGGCGCCAAGGACCACACTGGCCACAATGAGCACCGGCCACCAGCGGGCGGGACGCTCTCGCCGCCCGTGACGTGTCGCTTGTGATGACTGTTCCTGCCGCCCGGAGTCGGCTGGGAAATCTCGCGCGTGTCTGGCACGGTGAGCGCATGCGCTTCGGGGACTGCACCTACCAGGAGATCGCCGCGCTGGCCGCTGCCGGCGCTGTGGCGATGATGCCGCTTGGCTGCACCGAGCAGCAGGGACCGCACATGCCCGTGGACTTCGACACCTGGTTCGCCGAAGCCCTGGTCACCGCCGCTGCCGCCGACCAGGCCGAGGCCGGGCATGGCCTGCACATGCTGGTCTGCCCGTGATCCCGGCCGGGCCCACTCCCGAGCACCGCAGCTTCGGCCCCGGATACCTGGACCTGCCGGTTGCGGTGCACGAGGCGGTCGTGCGGCGGTCCTGGACTCGCCGCGCGCCCAGGGCTTCAAGATCGCTGTCATCTGGCGCGGCGGCGGCGGTCACGATCTGCGCCACCTGGTGGCCAGCTACAACGGCGAAGGCAACGGGATGCGGGTACACCTTCCCGAGCAGCCGTTCCAGTCGCTGTGGTCCGCGCCCGGTGACCCAGCAGTACCGAGTGTTCATGCGGACAGTTTTGCTACCTCAATCATGCTGGCCCGCCGCCCGGAACTGGTCCGGGCCGATCGCATGCCCGGGCCATCCCGGCAGCCGGGCTGGTCAGATCCCGGCCTCGACTTTGGTACCTACTCCGACAGTGGCGTCATCGGCGATGCCCGCCACGCCAGCCGTGAGATGGGCATCCATCTGTGGCAGGACAGTGTCGACTGGCTCGCCCAATTCATCGCCGAGGCTGCCGCCGTCAACGGCCGAGGCTGACGCCCGGTGACCCGCCGGGCGGCAGCCTCGTGCGCCCCCGTCCTCGCGTCTGCAAAGACCATCAGTGCCTCGGAAAGCTCGCCCGGCAGCCAAACGCAGATCAACCATTCGGGCGCGGTTCGAACGGCCGTTCAGATGATCAAGCCACCGTCCAGAACGGCGGCTCGCGAGCGTCTTTGATGTCACGGTCGGTGATGTCGGCGTTCGGCCGGGCCGTCCGCCTGGCCGACCAGCAGCCAGGCGGACGCGATGCCGGGCGGTCGTTGTCTTACCGGGCAGTTCCGGCGACGTAGGCAGCGACGATGTAGGTGGCATGCCGATCCAGCGAGGTGCGGGCACGGTCGTATCTCATCGTGGTCCGCGGATCGGCGTGTGAAGCGGCTTCCTGGACATCCCGCAGCGGGACTCCGGCGTCCAGTGCCGCAGTGATGAACGCATGCCGCAGCGTGTGGGGCCCGACGGGCTTGGTGATCCCGGCGCGGTGGGCGATGCGGCGGACGATCCGCCCAGCGCCGTGCCGGCCCAGCCGCCGCCCAGCGCCGTGCTGGTCCAGCCGCCGCCCATCGGCCGCCAGGTAGACCGGCCCCTCGCTCCGCTCGCCGATGGCCAAGTCGATCGCCCTCGCCGTGCGCGGCGCCAGTGGGATGATCACGACCTTGCCGCCCTTGCGGGTGATCACTAAGGTGCGGTGCCCACGCTCGATGCCCTGTGGGGTTCCGGAACTCGGCCACCGGTCTTGACCTGGGCTTCTATGCGGCGCGCTCGTATTCGTTGATGAGGCCGCCGAGGATGGGCTGGCGCTTGATCCGCTCCTGGGAGAGGTCGGCGGCTGGGTGGTCAGGTCGGGGCGGGTGGAGTTGGCGGCTGCGATGGGGTCGTCCGTTGTAGTGCCGGGCGTTACTCGGCAAGGGCGCTGCGCAGGTGCCGTTCACCGAAGATCAGCATCCGGTCGGTGACCTGGAAGTCCGCGGCTCGGTCACCGGGATCCATCAGGAGGTTGCGGGTCTGCTGGGCGGTCCAGAGCCCGTCCGGGTTCGCGGTGACCCCGGGGATGTGCACGTAGCGGCTGTCAACCTCCATGACGAACAGGCAGTACAGGCGCTGGAGAGTCACTGCGCAGTCCACGTGAAAGAAGCCGGTGGCGAGCATCGTTGATGCCTGGGAACGGAGGAACTGCCGCCATGTCGTGTCAGTGTGCCGCTTGGGCGCCGGGGGGATCTTCAGGGACTTGAGGACCCGGCGGATCGTGGATGCACTGACCCGGTGACCGGGCTTGCGCAACTCGCCTTGGATCCGCTTGTACCCCCACGAGGCGTTCTCGGTGGCCAGGCGCTCGATGAGCGCGGTGATCCCGGTGCTGGCCGGTGGCCGGCCCGTCCGGTGCGGATAGGCCCACTTCCGGGTGACCAGGCGGCGGTGCCACCGCAGGACGGTGCCTGGTGTGACCAGCCGGTGCGCCCGCAGAGTCCGTGGCACGAGCCGGACAAGTGCGGCAAGGATCGCGCGGCCGGCCCAGTCCAGCCAGGGCCGGGGATCGGTGCGGCGCAGTACGGCGCCCTCGTGCCGCAGCACGATCAGTCCGGCGTCCTTGGACGCTGACGAACGACCGAGCAGGACCAGCCAGCCGCAGAGCCGAACGAAGATCAGGTAGAGCAGGCGGAGGGACATGGCTGATCATGATGTCCTACCGCCGGCCTGGTCATCGCTGCAGTTCACAGCGCAGGCCGGCTTCTGGCACCCCACACGCATTTCCCGCATTTTGGTGAGGAGAACTGCCTACGCGGCCGGAACGGCTCGGGCACGATCTTCTTCTCCGGCTGCAACCTGCGGAGCGTGTTCTGCCAGAACTACGGCATCTCCTGGCAGGTGCACGGCGAGCGGGTGACCCCCGAACGGCTGGCCGTGATGATGCTGAAGCTGCAAGACCGCGGCTGTCACAGCCTCGTCTGGCTCCCCCGCGGGCCTGGTGTCGTGTCATCCTTCTGAACGCCCTGTCATGGGTGCGTCCCGCCGGGTCGTGTGGTCGGGCGGCAGTGAGCCGGCATGGTCCGGAAGGGTGTTGACGCAGGGAACCTCGACGACGCACTCAGTCAGGTTGGGGCTTCTTGACCGAGAGTGGGTTGCCCCAGTTGTCGAGATAAGCCACCTGTTCCACTGGCAAGCGCTGCGCCGGCCGAAGCGTGTCGCCCACGAGGTAGCCGACGGGTAGCAGGGCACATTGACTGACCCCGGCCGGGATCCCTAGAACCTCTGCCGCTTCCCGCTCGTACTGGAGGTGCAACGTGGTGAAGCTACTTCCCAGTCCGCGAGCCCGCGCCGCCAGCATGAACGACCACGCGGCAGGAAAGATCGACCCGAGCCGTGCAGCGACCGCGGCAAAGGGAAGGTTCTCAAGGCGTCCCTCGATGCACGGGATCACGTGGACCGGAACCTCGTGCAAGTGGTCAGCGAGGTATTGGGCTGAGCTGATCACCGCGCCAATGCGCTTCTGGCGGGGGTCGTGAGCGTCGTACTCCCACCGCTGCGTGGCAAGGTACTGTGCCCAGGCCTGCCGGTACAGCTCGGCAATTCGCCGCCGCTTGTCAGCGTCGGTCACCACGACGAAATGCCAACCTTGGCGGTTTCCGCCTGATGGAGCTTGAAGAGCGATTTCGATGCAGTCGGCTATCAACGTCAGCGGAACCGCGCGATCGAGGTCGATCCTCTTACGCACCGCTCGGGTCGTGGTGAGGACTTCGTCAGCGTCCATGAACGTGGCCCCTGAAACGATCGTCGCTGCCCGGAGAGTACCAGTTGGTGAGGTACTCGCGTCGAACGACGGGTCGGCGCACAGCTCGCGCCCTGTGTGCCTCGATACTCGGTGTTCCATCGATGCCCGGGATCGCCCGGGTGCTTGCGCACATGCCGCGATGAGGTACATCAGGACCGCCAGCTCGGGAAGGAGGCCCGGTGATGTCTGTTTTACGTCGGGATCGACGTGCACCGCAAGCGTTCTCAGGTGGCGGTGATCGATCAGGACGGGCAGGTCCTGGCGAACCGGAACGTGCCGAACGGCGTGGAGCCGATTCTGAAGGTGATCGGCGGCCTGCCGCCGGGAACCCCGGCCGCGTCCGGGGCCGCCTACGGCACCAGCTGGCTGGTGGAACTGCTGGAGGATTACGGGTTCGCCCCGCACCTGGTGCACCCGTCGCGGTGCAAGGTGATCGCCTCAGCGAGGCTGAAGAACGACAAGGCCGGCGCCGCGATCCTGGGACAGCTGCTGCGCGCGGACCTGCTGCCGGAGGCGTAATCGCCCCGCCGGCGGTGCGCCAGCTGCGGGCGCTGCTGCGGCACCGGGTCCAGCTGGTGCGGCTGCGGACCCGGCTGCGCGACCGGATCCATGCCATCGTGGCCGACTCGGGGTATGACCGGCCGCGTGGCGGGTACTGGAGCGGACCGGGCCGTGCCTGGCTCGCCTCGCTCCAGCTGCCCGCAGTCTCCCGCGAGCTAGTGCCGCGTCAGGCNNCCGCAGTCTCCCGCGAGCTAGCCGGGGACGACCTGGGCCTGATCGGCCGTCGGTGATCCGTCATGCCGCAGGGCTGGCGGGTTTGCGGTGTATCCGGTAGTGGAGGACGAGGAAAGGCAGTCCGAAGATGGAGAAAGCATGCTCGGCCCGCAATTCACCGTCTTGGACGTAGACGTCAAGCTGTTCGGCGAAGCCGTGGACCGCCAGCACTGTGAGCTGCTTGGTGGCGGGGTCGGTGTGAGCGAGGTAGTGGCCGGGCTGGTCCAGGTCGCTGCGGCTGGTCAGGACCAGGCCACCACCGGGGCGGCTGCGCGGCAGCAGCGTGGCGGTGACGCCGATGATGCCGAGCGGGGCGGTGAGCAGCACCAGCGCGGTGAGGCTGAAGCTGCGCAACTGCAGCATNNGCCCCGGACCGCCACGGCACCGGCGTCATCCGCGGAGATGGTGTCGATCCGGCTGCGGATGCCTCGTTGTGTCTCACGCTGGTTCATGGGCACGTTCGCCTGCCCCAGCGGGCGCGCGACCACAGCCCGGTAGAGCAGGTAGCCGGGGCGCACCCACAGCCGCCACTGTGGAACGATGTCGAGAGTGAACCGGGTGGTGTGTTCGTAGAACTCACGGACCTGCGGGTCGATGCCCGCCGGGTCGAAGTCCGGGCCGGCCAGTCCGCCCACCGAGGCGACGATGCCGACGTCGGGTGCGTCGGCGACGTAGCGGCCGCCGAGCACCCCGGCCAGTTC
>DPMS01000031.1 GCA_003541285.1 Actinomycetota bacterium | reverse complement strand
GCCTCCAGCAGCTCTATCAGGACATACTCAACGCCGATGCCGCCAGTGCTGCCGCTGGCCGGGCGGGTCAGGTGGCCGGGGCGGGCCAGCCGGGCGAGCCCGGCCGGGCCGGGGGCGCGCCGGGGGGACCGCCTGGGCCGGTGCCGCCCCCGCCTCCGGCGCCGGCCCAGCTCCCCGCTGACATCCCCGACTTCACCGGCCGCGCCGGCCAGGTGGACGAACTGTGCGGACTGCTGTCTGCGGCCGGCGAGCAGGGCAGCCCGGGCGCGGTCCCCGTCGTCCTGGTGATGGGCTCGGGAGGGCTCGGCAAGACCACCCTCGCCGTGCACGCGGCCCATCTGCTGGCGGAGCGTTTCGCGGACGGCCAGCTCTACGCCAGCCTGCTGGGTGCCACCGAGCCGGTCGATCCCGGTGAGATCCTGGCCCGGTTCCTGCGGGACCTGGGGATGGACGGCGCACAGATCCCGGTGGAACCGGAGGAGCGGGCGGCGCAGTACCGGACCCGGCTGGCGGGCAAGCAGATGCTGGTCGTGCTGGACGACGCACGCGACGCGGCGCAGGTGCAGCCGCTGCTGCCGGGCAGCGCCTCGTGCGCGGTGCTGATCTCCTCCCGTGGCCGGCTGCCCGAACTGGCCGGCGGCAGGCTCATGGACCTTGATGTGCTCCCGCAGGCCGAAGCCCGTGCCCTGTTCGAGCGGGTCGCCGGACAGGAGCGGGTGCGGGCCGAGCCGGCCGCCACCCAGGAGGTACTCACGGCCTGCGCGGGCCTGCCGCTGGCGATCAGGATCGCCGGTGCCCGGCTGGCCTCGCGGGGCGGCTGGAATGTACGCACGCTGGCGGGCCGGCTCTCCGACGAGCGCAGGCGGCTGGACGAACTGCGGGTCGGCAACCTGGCGGTGCGAGCCTCGTTCGAGGTGAGTTTTGCCAGCCTGGCAGGGGCTGCGGGAGCGGACGGGGTCGCCCCCGCGCATGCGTTCCGCATGCTGGGGGTCTGGATCGGGCCGTCCGTCTCGCTGCCGGCGGCGGCGGCGCTGCTCGGCGTCGGCGAGGAGGCCGCGGAGGAGGTCCTGGAGGTGCTGGTCGACGCGCACCTGCTGGACTCCCCGGAGCCTGACCGGTACCGGTTCCACGACCTGCTGCGCGTCTATGCGGCCGACCGCGCCCAGGCGCAGGAGAGCGAGCAGGACCGGCGCGAGGCGGTCACCCGGCTGCTGACCTGGTACCTGCACACCACCGAGGCGGCGGCCAGGATCATCTCCCCCCAGCACAGCCGGGTGGCGCTCGAACCACCGCCGGACACGGTCCACCCGCTGGACTTCGCATCGCTGGATGACGCCCTGGCCTGGTGCGAGGACGAGCGCGCCGGGCTGGTGGCAGCCACCCGGCTGGCTGCTGAATACGGGCTGCACGAGATCGCCTGGAAGCTGCCGGCGGCCGCGATCAGTTTCTTCATGCGGCGCAGTCACTGGGCGGAGTGGATGACAACGCATCAGACGGGACTGGCCAGCGCGCGGGTGCGGGACGACCGGGAGGCTGAGGCGCGCACGCTGAACAACCTTGGCATCGCTCTTGGTCAGCAGCGGCTGGACGAGTCAGTGAGCTGTTTCGAGCAGGCGCTGGCGCTCTACCGTGAACTGGGTGACACCGGGGGCGAGGGCAGGGCAGCGACTAATGTGGCCAACGCCTATTTCGACCTGCAGCGCTTTGATGAGGCACTGGTAGCTGCCGAGCGGTCCTTGGTCATACAGCGGGCGGCAGGGAAACGGTACGGCGAAGGTATCGCGCTGGGCATCCTAGGCGGCGCTTGCCGGGAGCTGGGCCGTTTCGGCGAGGCTATCCAGCGGCTGCAGGAGGCTCTGGTTATTTTCCGGCAGCTTGAGGATCGGGACTCGGAGGCGGATGCGCTCGGTGACCTCGGCGACGCGTACCTCGGCACGGACCGGGTCGCAGACGCCGTCACCTGCTACCAGCAGTCACTAGCCATCCGCCGTGACATTGGTGACCTGCATGGCCAGGCGGCAGCCCTCCGGCGGCTCAGCCGTGCTCGGCAGCAGGCCGGGGAAGCCGGTGAGGCCCGGCGGCTGCTCTCCGAGGCACTGCGCCTGTTCGAGGAACTGGGGGACCATGCGCAAGCAGTGGAGGTGCGGTCTAGTCTGATCTGACGGAGAAAATGGACGAGGCTGGCTGACGGCTGGCGATGCGCCTGACAGACCGAGTGATCCAGGCTGAGCAAATACCCCTCCATTGGTGCTATCACACAGTTAGCCTGCTACTCGTCCGTTATCTGCTTTCCAAGGGACTCCCGGGATACGGGGAAAGGAAATGATCATGGGGAATACGGAAAACGCTGCTCAGACTCCATCAGCTGACGACGAGCAGGCCCCGGCAGCCCAGTCGGAGCCGGCGCCGGACGAGCAGCCCACTGCGGTCCCGGATGACACCGGAACCGGCGTGCAGCCGGACACCAAGTACGAGGTCTAGCGCAGCACCATGAAGGCGCCGTGCTCCGGGTCACCTGGGCGCGGCGCCTTCTCATGTCGGCCGCAGGGGCCTGCCAGCACGGGGCCCGGCCGGGCGGCGTCTGCGAGTGCCACACTTATTGCCTGGTCAGCGAGTTTTTCTGACGATGGGGTCACGCCAGGGGCAGTTTCGCGCACTAGGTTTGTGATGAGCCTAGGTGGCAGCGTAGAAGAGGCCGCGGACGCCGCACAGTCGGCTTTTGCCGCCGCGTTTCCTGCCTGGCCGACAATCCGGCATCCAGCGGCCTGGCTACGCCGGGTCGCGGAACGCGCCTATTACCGCCAGTACCCGCGATGAGCCCCGGCCCGCGCGTCGCCGGCCCCGAGTGGCCCGGCGACGTGGAACTGGACCTGCTGCTATCCGACGCCACTAGACCGGCGGCCCCTCATGGGTTGTGGATGGGGTTCCCGCGAGCGACTGGGAGTGGTCGCATGCCGGGCCAGCGTTGCTGGATCTTGTCGCGCATGGCCTGGCTGACCATGGCGAGGTTGGCCAGGGCGCGGTGGTCAGCGGCGAGGGCGGCGACAACGGTGAGGCGGTGCAGCAGGCGCTGGCGGGCGGTTGCGGTACCCCAGCGCCAGTCCTCGTGTGGCAGGCGTGCCAGGTAGCCCGCTGGCCCGCGGCGGGCATGTTCGACAAGCGCGTCACCTCGGATGAGCCAGCCCGCGCAGGCGTCGGCGAGCTGCCCGCCGGGGTCGGCGCCGGTGATGGATCGCCACGTGGAGCGGTAGGCGGTTTCGGCCTGGCTGCGCACGGGGTCAGGCACCGACGTGGCGCACCAGCAGGTGGGAAACCCGGTCCACAGATATGCCACCTCGGTGTAGCCGCTGCCAAAGGCGGCCTGTTCAAGGTCGATGAAACGGATTCCGTCGCTGGTGTGCACGGCATTGTCGGGGCACGGATCGCCGTGAAGCAGCGTATGGTCACCGGCCGGGTCCAGCCGGCCGAGCAGGCCGTCGAGCTCATCAGGCAGCTGCGGCGGGATGGGTACCTGGAGCTGCGCCGCCAGATCGAGAAACGATCGGGCGTCGGCTGGGCCCGGCTCGCTCCAAGCCGGCAGCGCACCGGCGTCAGCGGGCCCGGCAGCCGCATGCAGCCGGGCCAGCGCCGTGGCGTAATGCACCATCCACTCCTCGTCGGGTCCTTCACCAGCCAGGTACTCCAGGACCAGAACGCAGCTGCCCGGGTCTGTTGCCAGCAGGTCAGGCACGACGCGCGGGCGTGCCCGGCCAGCCAGCCGCAGCGCGGTCTCCTCCCGCAAGTACCGGTCATGGGCGCCGGGCCCGCTGGCGATCTGTTTGACGATCGCGGGTGCACCGTCGAACTCGACCAGCCACACCCGTGAACGCGGGCTGCTGGACAACCGGCGGATCGTGGTTGGCGAACCTAGTGCGGCGCGCAGCGACTGCCCCACCGGCGGGCCCGGAGGCGTCGGCCTGCCACCGGTCAAGCGGCCCCCGCCGGCCGTTCGGGGAGCAGTCCGCTGTCCCGATCTGCTGCGGCAACCCGCACACGCCGGATGATGCACCAGTGAGCGAGTACGCATGTGAGCACTTGCAGGCGGCGTTGGCGGCTCTCGTAGCCTCCGGAAACGCTGTTGTGCCCCCAGGATTTCACCCCGCACAGGGAGGCTGGGCGTGCGACATGACCCATGCCCTGGATCCTCGCATCGCCGCCGGGTGCGCCCGTGCCGACCCCATGCTGACCTATGACGCGGATGAGCTCTCGTGTGGGCATTGCTGGGCTGTCATCCCGGGATCCGATGCGCAAACGCGCCATCGCGCAGCCAATAACGCTACCCGTCATCGTTGGCTAGCGCGGACTGGCGAATGTGCCCCGGCCCGGCACCGTGTAAGCAAGTCCTTCGTCGACCAGGACAGCGATTGCCCTGCGGACGGTCCCGACTGCCAGCCCGGTTTCGCCGGTCAGGTAAGTAATGGAGGGCAGTGGTTCGCGGGGGCCGATCTCGCCGGATTCGATCCGTGCCCGCAGGAGATCTGCGAGCTGCCTGTAACTCGGCTCGGGTCCGTGCGGATCTATCACCAGGCGTTCCATGCTGATCAAGGTAACCCTGCCGGTCATGGCTGCTCTGCCAGGTCATAGCTGATATGGTTAGCATGGTTAATATAGCCTCCAGGCATGGACACCGATCACGAGCATTCCTGCCTCACAGACCAGGGCCTGGCTCGTCCGGTACTCCGGCAGCGCATCAAAGCGCGCCAGGTTGTCCGCCGACTCCTTCATGGCGTACCACCTGGTGGCGTCCATGCAGAAGAGGCAGGTGTTGATGCTCGCGACCGTTTCGCGGATGAGTACGGCGGTCCGCGGCGGCAGCTGGAGCTTCTTGTCCAATCTGGACATTTTGCCGTAGAAGGACATGAACGCGACCGGCATGCGTGCCGAGAACACAGCGATCGGCGTTGCCACCTTGCCGAACTGGCGGCGGGTGAAGAGATACACCATCTTCAGCAACAGGCCCCGGGGTTTCTCGATGGGGGAAAGGTACGTGGCCATGCGCGGCCCTCCTGTCTGGCCGTCCGGTGCCCGCGTTCTGCGGGTCACTTCTATGACCCGTGACGCCGCAGGATGTGACAGGGGACTACCAGTGCACCACCGTTACCGGGACGAGGGAGTCTGTGGTGCCGCCGTCGCCGAGTTGCCCGTTGTCGTCGTTGCCCCAGCAGTACGCGTGCCTGCCGGTGCCGAGGACGCACGTGTCGCCACCCCAGCCGGTGATCCGTGCGAGGTGCTTGCCGCCCAGGACACCGCTGGTGGTCACCGCGACCGGGACAGTGGAGACGGTGCCGGGCAGGCCGTTGCCGAGCTGCCCGCTGGAGTCATCCCTCAGCACCAGGCCTGGCCGGCGGTCTCGATCCGCAGGTGTGGGTGGCGCCGGCGCTGATCTGCATGAGCGTCCTGCCCGCCATGGCACCGCTGGTGTCCACCGGCACCGGCACGGGCGGGTTGGTGGTGGTGCCGTCGCCAAGCTCACCGTAGGCGTTGTAACCCCAGCACCAGGCTTTCCCGAAGTGCAGGACACATGACTGCCCGGCGCCGGAGGTGATCGTGGTCGCCCTGCTCCGCCTCGAGCGGACTCCTACCGGGCGCGGCCCGGACGGCACCATCCAAGTAGTCGCCTAGTCACGCCGCTCCGCGACGAATGCACCCCACCGCGGCCGGGTCTCGATGACACCCTCGCTGGCCAGTTCCTTGATCGCACGCTGCGCGGTGGCACGGCTCACGTTGTACTCGGCTGCCAGCCGGTCAAGGCTCGGCAGTTGCTCACCAGGCAGCAACTCGCCCTCTTCGATCTTCCGTCGCAGATCTGCGGAGACGCGCAGATATGGCGGCAGTTGTTCCCGTGGCACTTGATCAACATATCCAGCACTAGCCTGACCTGCGCAGATGCTAGCTAGGCCTAGCTAGTACTAGTCTAGGTCTTGGGATAACCCGTCGGACTCGGTGCGGTTGGTGGATGGCAATGACGGGCCAGCCGGATGTGGCCCACAGAAAGTGATCACAACACGGAAGGGCAACCCGTATGACCTCGGCGAATGACGATATGAGCCGCTCGGCGGACGCCGTCCCCGCAGACGCCTCCGCATTGGACCGCGAGCCGTCAGGGTGGCTCTCCGAGCTCAAACCTGCTGCACCAGGCCCGCGGTTCGATCCGTCGGTCCCGCACCCCGCCCGGGTGTATGCCTGCTGGTTAGGCGGGAAGGATCATTACCCGGCCGACCGGCGGGCCGCTGAG
>DPMS01000793.1 GCA_003541285.1 Actinomycetota bacterium | reverse complement strand
TCGGCTGGACCGGCTTGGTCCGGCCGAGCAATGTGTCGAGGAATCCCACCGGTTACCGCGCGAGCTGCTCGGAGATCTCGGACAGCTGCTTGAGCCGCCGCTCCAGCGAGGGGTGGGTGGAGAACATCGTGGCCAGGCTGGTACCCGCACCCTCTTTGAACGCGGGGGTGAAGTAGAACGCGTTCAGCGCCTCGGCGGTCCGCAGATCGCGGGTGGGGATCCTGGCCATGTCGCCACTGACCTTGACCAGCGCGCTGGCCAGGGCGGAGGGCTGCCCGGTCAGCAGGGCCCCGGCGCGGTCGGCGGCGAGTTCCCGGTAGCGGGACAGCAGCCGGATCAGCAGGAAGCTGATCGCGTACACGACAATGCCAACGACCATCATGGCCAGCATGACGATGCCGGCACCACCGTCGTTGCTGTTGCCGCCCCGGCCCCGGCCGCCGCCGCCGCCGAACAGTTCCCCGTAGAAGCCGAACCTGACCAGCAACGCGGCGACGATGGCAAGGAAGGACGCGATCGTCATGACGACCATGTCCTTGTGCGCGACATGCGACATCTCATGCGCGATGACGCCCTCGAGTTCCTCCCTGGTGAGCCGCCCGTCCAGCATTGCCGTGGTGACGCAGACCACCGACTTCTTGCTGTTACGCCCGGTGGCGAAGGCGTTGGGCATGGGTGAACGGGCGATTGCCACCCTGGGCTTGGGCATGTCCGCCAGCGCGCACAGCCGGTCGATCACGCCGTGCAGCTCTGCCGCCTGCGGGCCGTCCTGCGGAGTGACCTCCACAGCCCGGGCCGTGCTCAAAGCGATCTTGTCCGAGTAGAAGAACGAGCCGATGCCCAGCGCCAAGCCCAGCAGGACAGGGAAGAAGATGATCACGCCGCTGGACTGATGGAACGCCATCAGAATGAAGACCAGCGCGGTGACCAGGGCCACAAAAACCAGTCCCAGCAGGAACATGGTCAGGCCCATCCGGGCAGTTAGTCCTCTGTCAGGCGCATAGCGGGTCTTCGCCATGGCGCCGCCTCCATTTCCGGGCCCCGTTCCGGCCACCTGGTCAGGAATCTCCTGCATCCAGTATCACGCACGGGCCGGGCCGAAAATTCCTGCGAGCTCCCCGCCCGGCCGCACTTGCGCTCCGTGTCACGCCGCCGGGCCGTCACGGACCCGGCTGTCCGCCACCATGGCAGACGGCTTCGGCACCGTCCGCGCCCGGCGGAGGACACCGTCCGCACGGCCTCAGCGAGAAGTGTCGGCCGGCAACCTGGACGCCGGCTGAGGATTTCCTCTCAGCCAGGGATCAGGCCCTCATCGGTGAGCATCTCCCGCACATCCGCCAGGTCGGCGTCGGAGTACGGGAGGATCAGGTCGGACGGCTCCAGGACATCGTCGGCCAGCGGGGTGCCCAGCGCGCGGACCCGGTCGAGCAGGGCGGCCAGAGCGGGCCGGAAGGCCTGCTCGTCTCCGGCGTTCACTGCCTTCTCCAGCGTGGCATCGAGGACATTGAGCTCGTCGGTGGCCGAATCCTCGACCTTGAGCTGGCCCTCGCCGAGAATGCGGACGATCATGCGCTCTCACCGGCCTGCGGCTGCTCGGCGGGGCTGGCCTGGGCGCCGTTGCCGCCAGCTGAACCCGACTCGATCTCCTTGGCCGCCGGGGGCGCGATCTCGCCCTTCAGCCGTTGCAGTTCCAGTTCGATGTCCTGGCCGCCGCGCATCTGGTCGAGTTCGGCCTGGATGTCGTCCCGCGCGGTGCCGGTGACGTCCTCCAGCGCACCCGAGGCCATCAGCTCGTCGATCGCGCCTGCCCGTGCCTGCATCTGCGCCGTCTTGTCCTGTGCCCGCTGGACCGCCATGCCGACGTCGCCCATCTCTTCCGAGATGCCGGAGACAGCCTCGCCGATCCGGCTCTGCGCTTCGGCGGCGGTGTAGGTGGCCTTGATGGTCTCCTTCTGGGTCCGGAAGGCCTCCACCTTTGCCTGCAGCCGCTGCGAAGCCGCAGTCAGCTTCTCCTCATCGGCCTGCAGCGAGTGGTACTGGGTCTCCAGGTCGGTGTACTGGCTCTGCAGGGCTGCCCTGCGGCCGAGCGCTTCCCGCGCCAGGTCTTCCCGGCCGGCCCCCAGTGCCTGCTTCGCCTGTCCTTCCAGCTTGGTCTGCTGCTGCTGGAGGCTGTTCATCTGCAGCTCAACGCGCTTGCGGGAGGTGGCCACATCGGCGACGCCCCGGCGGACCTGCGTCAGCATCTCCAGCTGCCGCTGGTAGGAGTAGTCCAGGGTCTCGCGTGGATCTTCGTATCTGTCCAAGGCCTTGTTGGCCTTGGCCTTGAAGATCATCGAAACCCGCTTCATCACGCTCATGGGCGCGACCATCCCCTTCATCGTGTACGACCGCTGCCGCTCAGCCCCACGGCGCCGCGAGCCGGCACCCGTGTTGTGGCAGCGGCCTTCCCGCGGGCTTGGCTAACCCAGCCTACGCGGTGATCGCACCGGCAGTCATTACGACCCGGAGGACACATCGTGCTCAGCATGGAATTCCGGGCGGCCAGCTGAGACGGCCCCGGCCGGCCCCAGATCTGGGCAATCCGCGTGCCAGGTCCCGGTAAGCTGACCGTGTGTTCAGACGACGTCAATCTGCCCCGGCAGATGCCCCGGACCAGGAGACCGTGCAGACGGTCGACGGCTCCGGCCCGCCCAGGTCAGCGGCGCACCGTGCCGCGACCACAGCCGGCAAGGGCCGGCCCACACCCAAGCGCAGCGAGGCGGAGCGTCGTCGCCAGCCCTTCACGGCTCCGGGCGACCGCAAAGAAGCCAACCGCATGTACCGGCAGCGCGAACGCGAAGCGCGTAACCGCAAACTGCATGGCATGCAGCGCGGTGAGCAATGGGCGCTGCCGCCCAGGGACCGGGGCCCGGTCAAGGCGCTCGCCCGTGACTACGTCGACTCCCGGCGCCGGCTGAGCGAGTTCTACATGTACGGCCTGGTCGTGCTGCTGGTCATGCTGTTCGTGCGCAACGCGCTGGTGCAGAGCACCGTCCCCCTGCTGGTCATGGCAGCCGTCCTCATCATGCTGGTCGAGGGCATCTTCATCGGCTACCGGATACGCGCCATCGCCCAGGAGCGCTTCCCGGAGGAGAGCACGCGCGGCGTCCGGATGTATGCGGCCATGCGCGCGCTGCAGATCCGCAAGCTGCGGGTGCCCAAGCCGCGGATCAAGCCCGGCCAGAGCTACTAGCCACCGCACGCCTGACCCGGGGGTCACTAGGGTCACCGTTATGGAGCATCGTCATCTGGGCCGCAGCGGCCTGAAGATCAGTGAGATCGCCTACGGCAACTGGATCACGCACGGATCGCAGGTGGCGGAGGAGGCCGCCAGGGAGTGTGTGAAGACCGCCCTCGACGAGGGCATCACCACCTTCGATACCGCTGACGTCTATGCCGGGACCCGCGCCGAAGAGGTGCTCGGGCGGGCCCTGCGCGGGGTACGGCGGGAGTCGGTTGAGATCTTCACCAAGGTGTTCTGGCCGACCGGTACCGGGCCGAACGACCGGGGCCTTTCCCGTAAGCACATCATGGAATCCGTCCACGGCTCGCTGCACCGGCTGCAGACCGACTATCTGGACCTGTACCAGGCACACCGCTACGACCACGAGACACCACTGGAGGAGACCCTCCGTGCGTTCGACGACCTGATCCGCCAGGGAAAGGTGCTCTACATCGGGGTCTCGGAGTGGCGGGCGGAGGAGATCTCGGCCGCGCTCGACATCGCCGACCGGATGGGCTTTGACCGCATCGTCTCCAACCAGCCGCAGTACAACATGCTCTGGCGGGTCATCGAGCCGGAGGTCATCCCGCTGTGCGCGAAGGAGGGGATCGGGCAGATCGTCTGGTCCCCGATCGCGCAGGGAGCGCTCACCGGCAAGTACCTGCCCGGCGGCACGCATCCGGCCGGCTCACGGGCGACCGACCCGGGCGGGTCCTCCTTCATCGGCGGGTACCTCACCGACGGCATCCTCGGCCGCGTGCAGCACCTCAGGCCGGTCGCCGACGAGGCAGGGCTGAGCCTGGCGCAACTGGCGATCACCTGGGTGCTGCAGAACCCCAACGTGTCCGCGGCGATCGTTGGCGCCACCCGGCCGGAGCAGGTGCGGGAGAACGTGCACGCTTCGGGGGTCCGGCTCGACCCGGCACTGATGCGGCGGGTCGATGAGATTCTCGGGCCGGAAATCGAGCGCGACCCGGCCCGCACGGCGAGCCCCGCCAGGCGGCCCTAATCCTCGGGGTGCAGGCTCATCGGGCCGTATTCGACCCGGTTCTCCTCCACCAGGGTCACCTGGTCCACGCCCGCCTCCAGCAATCCTCGCCAGCTCTCCCCGAGCCAGGTCTCGGCGTCGCTCTGGCTGCCGAAGGTCTCCCTCGGCACATCCCGCGATGCGGCCGGTGTCCCGTCCGCCCTCTCGAACCGCCAGCTCCAGGCCATGTGCTCGCGACCTCCTCCCGTGCTGTGAGTGACCCTAGCCGAGCGTCGCGCCAGGCCGGCCCGCGGGAGCCGCCGCACCGGGCACCGGGACGGCCGCACATCTGGTGCGGGGCGCGCCACCGCACGGAGCGCATGGCCGCAATGTTCGCCGATCCGGGATTCAGCGTGGAACGCCACGAGCCGGGCTCGCTGACCTGTTAGGTTTTATCCGCTAGCCGTGCCCGCCCCGCGCGGCAGCGGTCGCGTCGCCGACCCGTCCAGTGATCAAGGTGGTGACGACATGACGCGCATTGTCGTCGTTGGTGACCTGATGACCGATACGGTCGCCCATGCGGCGCTGCCCCTGGCACGGGGGAGCGACACCCCTTCGACGGTAACCATGCACGGCGGCGGTTCCGGTGCCAACATCGCGGCCTGGCTGGCCGTGGACGGTGCCGAGGTGGCGTTCGTCGGCCGGCGCGGTGCCGACATCGCAGGGCGCAACAGGGACATGGAACTGATGGGCTACGGGGTGGACGCCCGGCTGGTCATGGACCCCGAGCGGCCGACCGGCACGTGTGTGGTGATGGTCACACACAAGGGAGACCACACCATGCTCTCCGACCCTGGCGCCAACGCCGCCCTGTCCCCCGACGACCTGCCCAAGGACCTCTTCGTACCCGGATCCCACCTGCACCTATCCGGCTACACCCTGCTGAACGAGGGTTCGCGGCCGGCCGCCGTGGCCGCCATCGACCGGGCCCGCCAGGCGGACATGACAATTTCCGTGGACGGCGCCTCCGCCGCCCCACTGGAGCGGCTGGGCGCTGAGCCGTTCTTCGATCTGACCAACGGCGCCACCTTGCTGCTGGTGAACGACGCCCAGGCAGCCGTGCTGACCGGGCGTGACGACCCCGGGCAGGCGATCCGGGTGCTGACCGCGTGGTACCCGCAAGTGGTGGTGAAACTCGGTCCCGGCGGTGCGATGTTCGCCAACGGACGGGAGCCGGTCCGGGTCCCGTCCCAGCCGCTGGAGAAATTTGTGGACGGGACCGGCGGCGGGGACGCGTTCTGCGCTGGTTTCCTCCCCTCGTGGCTGGCCAAGAAGCCGCCGACGGAAGCACTCGCGAGCGGATGCCGGCTGGCCGCCCGGGCGCTGGCGCTGGTTGGTGCACGTCCGGCGCTCTGAGCCTCACCCGTGAGCGCCTTCCTCGACGGGCTGTTCTCGCTGGCGGGCCGGGTCGCCCTGGTCACCGGGGGCAGTTCCGGCATCGGCCGGGCAGTCGCCGGCGCGCTCGCCCGGGCCGGGGCACAGGTGGTCGTGCTGGCCAGGGGCAAGGAGGCGCTGGCTGACACGGTGGCCACACTGAAGGCCGGCGGCGGCCAGGCTGCCTGGGTCCGCGCCGACCTCGCTGACCGGGTGTCGTGCCAGCAGGGCGCGGAAGAAGCCGCGCAGCCCTTCGGGGAACCCGACATCCTGGTCAACGCGGTCGGCCTCAACCTCCGGCCGCCGCTGGCCACGCTGACGCCCGGCGACTGGGACCAGCTCATGGCCGTCAACCTCACCGCACCGTTCCTGCTCGGGCAGCGCTTCGGGCCGCCGATGGCCCGGCGCGGGTGGGGACGGATCATCAACATAGCCTCGCAGCAGGCGATCAGGGCGTTTGGCAACAGCGGCGGCTACGGCGCCGCCAAGGGCGGCCTGGTCTCGCTGACCCGGTCCCAGTCCGAGGCCTGGGCACGCCACGGCGTGGGCTGCAACGCCATCGCGCCCGGCTTCGTCGCGACCCCGCTCACCGCAGAAGTCGCCAGCGATCCCATCCGCTCGGCGGCCCTGGCAGCCCGCACCATGATCGGCCGCAACGGCGAAGCCGGCGACTTCGAAGGCATCGCGGTCTTCCTCGCCAGCCGTGCCAGCGCCTACGTGACAGGCCAGCTCATCTGCGTAGACGGCGGCTTCTCCGCCACCTGACCACACGCACGGCCCCGAGCCCGGCGCGAGAGCCTGCCCACGCCACGCGGCAGCGTTATGCATGGCTGGGGTTTTCAGGCGGCACAATGGCGGACATGGCTCGACGCACCACGACAACCCCGCCACCGGATGACTTCGAGGAGAACATCCTCGACATCGACGTCGCCGAGGAGATGCGGGGCAGCTACCTCGAATACGCCTATTCGGTCATCTACCAGCGTGCCCTGCCCGACGCCCGGGACGGCCTGAAGCCCGTGCAGCGGCGGATCCTGTACCAGATGAACGAGATGGGGCTGCGCCCCGACCGTGGTCACGTCAAGTGCGCCCGGGTGGTCGGCGAGGTGATGGGGCGGCTGCACCCGCATGGTGACAGCGCCATCTACGACGCGCTCGCCCGGATGGCGCAGCCGTTCTCGATGCGGCTGCCGCTGGTGGATGGGCACGGGAACTTCGGCTCACTCGGCGGCGACGACCCGCCCGCCGCCATGCGTTACACCGAGGCCCGGCTGACCGCGGCCGCGATGGAGATGGTGGCCTCGATCGACGAGGACACCGTCGAGTTCGTGCCGAACTATGACGGAACCGAGACCCAGCCCGAGGTACTGCCCGCCGGGCTGCCCAACCTCCTGGTCAACGGCGCCTCCGGGATCGCCGTCGGCATGGCCACCAATATGGCCCCGCACAACCTCGGCGAGGTGATCGCGGCAGCGCGCCACCTGATCGCGAACCCCGAGGCCAGCCTGGACGAGCTGATGCGGTTCGTGCCCGGGCCGGACCTGCCGACCGGCGGGAAGATCGTCGGGCTGGAGGGGATCAGGGACGCCTACGAGACCGGGCGCGGCACCTTCCGCACCCGGGCCACGGCAAGAGTCGAGAAGATCACCCCGCGCCGGACCGGGATCGTGGTCACCGAACTGCCCTACGGGGTCGGTCCGGAGAAAGTGATCTCCCGGATCAAGGACCTGGTCGGTGCGAAGAAACTGGCCGGGATATCCGACCTCAAAGACCTCACCGACCGGCAGCGTGGCCTGCACCTGGTGATCGAGGTCCGCAGCGGCTTCCACGCCGAGGCGGTGCTGGGCGAGCTGTACCGGCTGTCCCCGATGGAAGAGACGTTCGGCATCAACAACGTCGCACTCGTGGACGGCCAGCCGCGGGTTCTCGGCCTGCGCGAACTGCTCGAGATCTACGTCGCGCACCGCATCGAGGTGGTCCGCCGGCGCAGCGAGTTCCGCCGCCGCAAGCGAGCCGACCGGCTGCACCTCGTCGACGGCCTGGTGATCGCCCTGCTCAACATCGACGAGGTCATCCAGGTGATCCGGAGCAGCGACGACGCGGCCGCCGCCAAGGAGCGGCTGATATCGGTGTTCGACCTGACCGAGATCCAGGCGCAGTACATCCTGGACACCCCCCTGCGCAGGCTGACCCGGTATGACCGGCTGGAGCTGGAGCGGGAACGGGAGCGGCTGCAGGCCGAGATCGCAGAGCTCACCGCGATCCTGGAATCAGAGGCGAAGCTCCGCGAGGTGGTCTCCACCGAACTGGGCAATGTGGCCGAGCGGTTCGCCGACCCCCGGCGGACCGTCCTGCTGGAGAGCAGCGGTGCGGCCAGGACCGCTGCCGTCCCGCTGGAAGTTGCCGACGATCCGTGCCTGGTGCTCCTCTCGTCCGCCGGGCTGCTGGCGAGAACCGCCGCCCACGCCGCGCTGGGACCCGATGCCGGACCGCCTTCGGCTCCGGGCGCCGCTGGGCACGGCGCGGCTACCCCGGGCCCGCGGGCGGCTCACGACGCCATCATCGCGTCGGTGCCGTCCACCGCACGCGGCACCATTGCGGTGGTGACCTCGCGGGGCAGGTTGATCAGGCTCGGCGTGCTGGAGATACCAGCGCTGCCGCCGAGCGCCCACTCCCCCAGCCTGGCGGGCGGCGCGCCCATCTCCGAGTTCGTCGCGCTGGAGCCCGGCGAGACCGTGGCCGGGCTGGCGGCAGCCGACGCGGCCGGCGCCGGGCTGGCTCTCGGCACCGCATCCGGGGTGGTCAAGCGGGTCGCTCCCGAGTACCCGGGAAGTGCGGCCGAGTTCGACGTGATCTCCCTCAAGGAGGGTGACCGGGTGGTGGGCGCGGTCCAGCTTGCCAGCGAGGACCAGGACCTGGTGTTCATCACCAGCGACGCGCAACTGCTGCGGTTCAGCGCGGCGGCGGTCCGCCCGCAGGGCCGCGCCGCTGCCGGGATGGCAGGCGTCCGGCTGTCGGCCCGCGCGTGGGTGGTCTGGTTCGGCGCGGTCACACCGGACGGGACCGCCGGCGGAGCCGCCGGTGGCGATCCGGCGTTCCCCGGCGGCGACCCGGCGTTCCCCGGCGGCGACCCGGCAATCGGGCCGGTCGTGGTGACAGTGGCGGGCGCGGCAGGTGCGCTGCCGGGCACAGGGGCAGCCACGGTGAAGGTCACCCCTTACCGCGAGTACCCGGCCAAGGGACGCGCGACGGGCGGGGTGCGCTGTCACCGGTTCCTCAAGGGCGAGGACAGCCTGATGCTCGCGTGGGCGGGGCCGGCCCCGGCCCGTGGCGCAACCGAGGCCGGGGTAGCGGTGAACCTGCCTCCAGCCGACGGCCGGCGGGATGGGTCGGGCGTCCGGGTGCGCCAGCCGCTGACCGCGCTCGGCGGCCTCGCCCCGCCGGTCTGACCAGCCCACCGCCCGATGTCCACCTACCGGGCACCCAGCGGGCACGTTTCACGGGTCCGGCACTCACATTCCGGGCAAACAGGACGCCAGAATGGGCCTGAGACGTGAAACGTCGCCTGTGCGGCTTCCAGCCACGCGTGGTCAGGTGATCAGGTGGTGGCCAGGACCGGCCCCGACCGCGGCCGCCAGCGCGGCGACCAGGTCCCGTGGGCCCGCCTGCGGTGCGTCGGCGAACTGCCACCAGCGGGCGATCGACATGCCCTTCGGTCCCGGGTCGAAGACATTGCCGCGGAAGCAGCCTCCCTGGCACAGCAGCGCCAGGTCCCGGTCATCCTCCGCTAAGCCGGCCACGTAGGCCGCGGCGTCCAGCAGTGCAGCCGCACATCGCGCGGCACGTACCGGATCGGCCTCGGCGGTAGCAAGCCGCCAGCCTGCCTGAGCGCGGAGGAATTCCGCCACCAGCATCTTGTGAGTCACTCGCTGTACATTATCAAGTACTCTACGTAAACACAGGTTTCCCTATGCGTGTCGCCGCGGCTGCCGGCCGGCCCGCCGCCCAGCCCGCGCCCACTCCCGGCGCAGCGGCTGGCCCCGCCCAGGGGTCCACTCCGCGCGGAAACGCCGTGGCCAGTTTGGGCTGCCAGCATGGCCCGGAACGACCACGGCCCGGGTGGCCGGTCAGGCGTCGATGCGGGAGGGGTCCAGCTCCGCTGCGCCGCCCACGATGAAGTCGCGGCGGGGTGCCACCTCGCTGCCCATGAGCAGGTCGAACATGGCGCTGGCAGCAGCGGCGTCCTCGATCCTGAGCCGGCGCAGCGTGCGGTGGCGGGGATCCATGGTGGTCTCGGCCAGCTGGCTCGCATCCATCTCCCCCAGGCCCTTGTAGCGCTGGAGTGGCTCTTTCCAGCGCTGGCCCTTGCGCTCCAGTTCGAGCAGCGTGCGGCGCAGTTCACCATCGGAGTAGGTGTAGGTGTACTTCGGCTGGCCTTTACGCGGGTTGGTGACCTCGACCCGGTGCAGCGGCGGGACCGCCGTGAACACCCGGCCTGCGTCCAGCATGGGCCGCAGGTACCGGTGGAACAGGGTCAGCAGCAGGCATCTGATGTGGGCGCCGTCGACATCGGCGTCAGCCATGAAGATCACCCGCTGGTACCGGGCCGAGTCCAGGTCGAACGAGGCGCCCGAGCCGGCCCCGATCACCTGGATGATCGCCGCGCATTCCGCGTTCTTGAGCATGTCGGCGAGTGAGGCCTTCTGCACGTTGAGGATCTTGCCGCGGATGGGCAGCAGCGCCTGGAACTCCGAATCGCGTGCCATCTTGGCCGTGCCGAGCGCGGAGTCACCTTCCACGATGAACAGCTCGCTGCGGTCGTCCGCACTGCGGCAGTCCACCAGCTTGGCCGGGAGCGCCGAGGTGGCGAGGGCATTCTTGCGGCGCTGGTTGTCCCGGTGCTCACGGGCGGCGATCCTGGCCCGGGTCGCGTTGGCCACCTTCTCCAGCACTGCCCGCGCCTGCTGCTTGCTGGACCGGCCCCGCGACTCGAAGAACGCCCCCAGCTCGGCCGCCACCACATCGGCCACGATGCGCGACGCAGCGGGTGTCCCGAGCACCTCCTTGGTCTGGCCCTCGAACTGGGGTTCGGGCACCCGGACGGCGATCACCGCGGTCAGGCCCTCGGCCACGTCGTCCCTGATGGCCGGCTCATCGCCGTTCCTGAGCAGCCGGGCCGCCCGCAACTGCCTGTTCAGGGTCTTGACCAGTGCCCGGTCGAAGCCGGTCACATGGGTGCCGCCTTTGGGTGTGGCGATCACGTTGACGAACGAGCGGGTCACCGTGTCGTAGCCACTGCTCCAGCGCAGCGCCACGTCGACCGTCAGTTCCCGCTCCACATCCGCCGGGGTCATATGCCCCTGCTCGTCGAGCACGGGGACCGTCTCGGTGAAGCTTCCCGAACCGGCCAGGCGCACCACGTCGGTGACCGGTTCACCAGGTGACAGGTCCGCGCAGAACTCGCTGATTCCCCCGTCGAACCGGAATTCCTGCTCGCGTTCGGTGCCCACGCCCGCCGCGGCGCCCTTGCGCCGTTCTGCCGGAGCCTGGTCGTCCGGTTCGCTGTCCGCGGATCCCACGCCCCCGGCGCCGGCCACCTCCGACAGTGTTAGCCCGGCACCTGCGAGTGCGGCCGGCAGGTCAGCGCCGGGCGGCCGCTCGTCCCGGACCCGGATGGACAGGCCGGGAACCAGGTAGGCGGTCTGCCGGGCGCGCTGCGTGAGCGCTTCGAAGCTCCATCCGGAGTCGCGCACGAAAACCTGCGGGTCGGGCCAGAACCTGATCCGGGTTCCGGTCAGCTTCCTGGCCACCCGGCGCACCTTCCGCAGGCCGGACTGTGCGGTGAACGAGGCTTTCGGCCCAGGGCCGGCGTACTCCCCGGGCACGCCCCGCCGGAAGCTGACGGCCCACTCGTGGCCCTCCCGGTCTACGTTCACATCCAGCCGCACCGCCAGGGCGTTCACCACCGACGCCCCGACGCCATGCAGCCCGCCCGAGGCCGTATACGATCCCCCGCCGAACTTGCCGCCGGCATGCAGCCGGGTCATCACCAGTTCGACGCCGGTGAGCCCGGTCTTCGGCTCCACGTCGACCGGGATCCCGCGCCCGCTGTCCCTGACCTCGGCGGACCCGTCGGCGTGCAGGACCACCTCGATGGCCGTGCAGTGACCCGCCAGTGCCTCGTCCACCGAGTTGTCGAAGATCTCCCACAGGCAGTGCATCAGGCCGCGGGTGTCAGTGGAGCCGATGTACATGCCGGGACGTTTGCGGACCGCCTCCAGCCCCTCCAGTACGGACAGATGACGGGCTGTGTAGCTGTCGGCGGCATGCGGCGCGGCTGGGACCGGCGACCCGGTTCGGGTGGCGGGCTCGGCAGTCACGGGGNNGGGGAGGCACGCCGCCGGACATACCCGGCCACCTGGGACAATGTGACGATACAGTGGTCAGGACGGCGGAGAAGCCTCCGCAGAAACTGGCCGTTCGCTCTTGGCGTAGCTGGCCACCGGATGGGAACGTGGGGGTCTCGCTGGGTGTTGGGTAGCGAGTGAGATGACCGAAGGCAGACACCGGCCGGAACCACCGCCGGTGGCACGACGCGAGGGAGGCGACATGACCGGTGCTATGGCCCCTAGCAAGCCCCTGACCGCCATGGACCTGTGTGACCGATGCGGCGCCCAGGCTTACGTACGTGTCGTGCTGCCAGGCGCTGGCGAACTCCTATTCTGCGCCCACCACAACCGTCAGCACGCCGACGCGCTCGCCAAGATCGCTGTGGAGATCCAGGACGAGACAGAGCGGCTGTCGCAGGGGTAAACCGCCCATGACGCGGAACAGGCCCCGGAAGGGGCCTGTTCCAGTTACCCGCCAGCCAGTCAGTCGAGGTAGTCGCGCAGCACCTGGGACCGCGACGGGTGACGCAGCTTGGACATGGTCTTCGACTCGATCTGGCGGATACGCTCCCGGGTCACCCCGTAGACCTTGCCGATCTCGTCGAGCGTCTTGGGCTGGCCGTCGGTGAGCCCGAACCGCATGGACACCACCCCGGCCTCCCGCTCGGAAAGCGTGTCGAGCACCGAGTGAAGCTGCTCCTGCAGCAGGGTGAAGCTCACCGCCTCACCAGGCTGGATCGCCTCGGAGTCCTCGATCAGATCACCGAACTCGCTGTCGCCGTCCTCGCCGAGGGGGGTGTGCAGGGAGATCGGCTCGCGGCCGTACTTCTGCACCTCGATGACCTTCTCCGGGGTCATGTCGAGTTCGGCAGCCAGTTCCTCGGGGGTGGGCTCGCGGCCCAGATCCTGGAGCATCTGCCGCTGGACCCGGGCAAGCTTGTTGATGACCTCCACCATGTGCACCGGGATGCGGATGGTCCGCGCCTGGTCCGCCATGGCCCGGGTGATGGCCTGGCGGATCCACCAGGTCGCGTAGGTGGAGAACTTGTAGCCCTTGGTGTAGTCGAACTTCTCCACCGCGCGGATCAGGCCGAGGTTCCCCTCCTGGATGAGGTCGAGGAACAGCATCCCGCGGCCGGTGTACCGCTTGGCCAGCGACACCACCAGCCGCAGGTTGGCCTCCAGCAGATGGTTCTTGGCCCGGCGCCCGTCCTCAGCGATCCACTCCATGTCGAAACGCTGCTCGGGGTGCAGGCCGCCAGCGGCCTCGGCCAGCTTCTCCTCGGCGAACAGCCCAGCCTCGATCCGCTTGGCGAGTTCCACTTCCTGCTCGGCGTTGAGCAGTGGCACCTTGCCGATCTGCTTGAGGTAGTCCTTGACCGGGTCGGCGGTGGCGCCGGCCGAGGCGACCTGCGCCGCAGGCAGGTCGTCGTCATCGTCCCCGTAGACGAAGGCCTCGTCGTCGCCCTCGGCGCCGGGGCGGGCACGCACACCCTGCTCGGTGGCCGCGGCAGGGACGCTGCCGCCCACCTCACCGGGCTTGTCCCCGGCGGTGACCCGCTCGGTGGCGGAAAGGCCGTCCGCGGCGAGCTGGGCCGCCGGGACAGACTCGGCGCCCACATCGTCGGTGGCGTCCTCGTCCTCATCGTCCTCGAGGTCCGCGTCGTCAACGTCATCGACGTCGACGACCTCAAGGTCACCGAGATCGTCGAGTCCGGCCACATCCAGGCCAGCCTCGACGTCCAGATCGGCGTCATCGAGGCCATCCACGTCTACCAGGCTGTCCACGTCGAGGCCGTCAACGTCGTCCAGATCGGCCACGCCCGGATCGCCCGCACCATCGGGGCGGTCGTCCACGGCCACGTCGGGCGCTTCCAGCACTGCTCTGGCGGCATCCGCGGGACTCGACCCGTTCGACCGCGCCTTGCCCTGGCTGACGGCGGAGGCACTGTCAGCCGCGGATTCCCCGCGGCCGGACTCGCGGGCCGCCGCTGGGGACTGAGTGTCAGCCGCCGCGGGCGACTTACCCGGCCGTGGCCGGCTGCGCCTGCCGCGCGCCGGAGCTTCCGCTCCCCCGGCAGCCGGATTCCCGGCTACCAGCGCGACCGGCGCGTCCGCACGTGACCGGGACACCTCATCCGATCCCGCGCGCGCGGGATCCCCGGGCGCTGACGCCCGGCGGCCCTGGCCCTGCTGGCTGGGCTGCCTCCGCGCTGCGGAGCCTGCAGCGCTTGCCACCGCGGTCACCCCTTCCTTCGCTGGACGGCGGCCCGCCAAGCCGCGAACGACACCTGACTGTCCGACCTGGCAGGCGACACAGACACCTCTCCTGCGTATGTGAGCGGGCAATGGACCTTACTGCATGCACCCCGATGCTGGGACCATCCGGGACTGCTGGCACACGCCGCAGGACATCACTGCCGCGCCTAGCCTTCCTCCCGCCAACCACCTTAGGCGGAGTTGACGGGTAGCTCGTACCGACTGCGAGCCCGGCGGCATTTTCCGGGCCACTACCGGCCGGACTGGCCGGGACATCCCTACCAACGCTGTCATGCTTTACTCGTTCTCCCCGTGGCGCTCCTCAGCGCCCCATCGCTAGCGGGGGCTCCCCCATCCCGTCGCGGAACATGCAGCACCAGCACGGTCACATCGTCATCCTGTTCATAACCTGTGAGCATCCGGTCAACCAGGAATTCGAGCAATCTTGCCGGATCTTCCGCCACACCCGGTGAGGCCTGGGCGGCGACTGCCACCAGTTCATCGAGCCCGGCATCCAGTCCCCGACGGCGGTTCTCGACAAGTCCATCCGAATACAGCACTGCCGTGTTACCAGGGGGCAGGCGGAACACGTACTGCTGACGGGGACTCGCCCAGCCGAGCGGGGTCCCCGCCTCACCCAGGTCCAGCCGGGGCGGAGCGTCCCGCGACATCAGCAGGGGCGGCGGGTGGCCGGCGTTGCCCGCCAGGCCCTCACCGGACACCGGGTCGAACACCAGGTAAGCCACCGTCGTCACCTGCTCGTCGAGTTCGGTGGCGGTGAACAGGCGATCCAGCCCGGCCAGCACCGCCGCCGGCCGCGGATCGGTCAGCGCGAGGGCACGCAGGGCGTTGCGCACGCGGCCCATGCCAGCGGCGGCGGACAGGCCCTTGCCCATGACGTCTCCCGCCGCGACCGCCAGCCGCCCGTCCGGCAGCCGGAACGCGTCATACCAGTCCCCGCCGATCTCCATGTTCCGGGTGACCGGCAGGTATCTCGCATCCAGGATGATGCCCGGCACGCTGGGCAGCCGGTCCGGCAGCAGGCTGCGCTGCAAGGTCTCGGCTGTGGTGTGCTCCCGCTCGAACATGGAGGCCCGCTCCACCGCCAGGGCGCACTGGCCGGCCAGCGCCTCCAGGAAGACCCTCTCCTCGTCCGTGATCTTCCTGGGCCTGGTGAAGGAGAACCGCAGTGCCCCCAGGGCCGCCCCGGCCGCGAGCAGCGGCATCCCAACCCAGGCGCGCTCATCGGTATGGGCCAGGAACAGTTCCACGTTCGCCAGGCCATCGAAGTGCCTGCGCAGCCCGTCGGAGTTCTCGATCAGCAACGGCCGGCGGGTGTTGATCGCCATCGTGATCACGCTGGGCACATCCAGCGGAACATCCCCGGCCGGCGCCCCGGGACCATCCGGCAGCCCGGTCGGGTTGATCGTGCGCACCCGCAGCCGGTCCGGGTCCAGCAGGGCGACCGCGCTGCGGTCGGCGCCGATCGCAGACCGGCCGACCTCGGTGATCACCTCGACCACCTGCTCCACTGTCAGCGCCTCGGCCAGCATCGAGGTCGCCTGCTGGAGCCGGGCGGTGCGCAGGGCCGCCGCCGACAGCTGCTCGGTCAGCCGCCCGCGCATCTCCTCGGCTTCCCGCTGCGCGGTCACATCGGTGCTGGCACCAACCCATTCGATGATCTTCCCGTCCCGCTCGATCGGCACGGCGCGGACGTCATAGTGCCGGTAGGAGCCGGTCTTGGTCCGGACCCGGTAGCGGTTGTCGAACACCTTGCCCGCCTGGACACACTCCTGCCAGTCCCGCCCGACCCGCTCCCGGTCCTCCGGATGGACGGCGTCCAGCCAGCCGCTGCCCAGGTACTCCTCCAGGCTCTGGCCGGTGATCCAGCGCCATTCCGGGGAATCCTCGGCGATCTGGCCGACCGGCGTGGTCACCCAGACGACCTGCGCGCCGGCCTGCACCAGCGACCGGTAGCGCTCCTCGCTGCGGCGGACGGCCTCCTCGGAATTGCGCCGCTCGGTGACGTCGACGGCGATCAGGGCGACCCCGGAGATCTCACCCTCGGGATCGTGGGAAGGGAACCAGGAAAACGCCCAGTGCCTGCCCACAGCCCCGCCGGTGTGATCCCCCGGCGGGCCGCCAGCGACCGCTGGCCCACCGCCAGGCGTCATCCCCGCCCCGCTGGGTTCTCCCGCGTCCCGCTGGCCGTGGGTACCCCGGGCCACTGCGGATGGCTCTGCGCCAGCCGGGGAGCCGCCTGGCACCGCCCTGGCGCTCCCCGGGGCCGGGGTGGCCACGATGCACTGATCCGGCTCGTACAGCGGCTGGTCGTCATCGAGGACATGGCGGATGGCGGCCTCCGCGCGCGAGGCGAGCGGATCGGGCCAGACCTGGGATGGAAGCAGCCCGAGATGGTCGGACCCGTTCCGGCCGTGCAGCCGGGCCAGGCTCCGGTTGATCCGCCGGAACCGCAGGTCCGTCCCGAAGAACGCGAAGCCGATCGGCGCCTCGCGAAGGAGCGTGGCAAGCAGCGCCGAGTCCGAGACGTCCAGGCCAGACACCCGCGGCTGGGGCACGGACGTATCTGTGCTCATGACGCGGACACCCGGCCCGTGAGTGAGCCTGCCATCCAAAGGCTCCTTCCTGCTCACTGCGGACACAAGCAGGCTAGCGTCAACCACGCGGTAGCGGGGAGCCATCGGCATGGCATCGCGCCGATGGCTCGGGCACCATGCCGACCGCCGGGGCCGTCAGCGGGTGGTCGTACCGGAAGGCCTTCCACATCCTAAGCCAGATCTCGGACGCCGGCGGACACGCCCGGACCACGCGGAGAAATCCACCGAGGATCGCACGGAACGTGCGCACTGCGGCACGGATCTGGGAAACTGTGCCCGTGAGTTCGCAGGGTCGCCGCAGGAAACCCCCTGGAAGCGCGGGCCGCCCCGGTCACCACCGGGTGCCCCGGCCGGCGCCTTCCGTTGCGCCCCCGCCTAACGGCCTGTTCGCGGAGATGCTGCGGGCCGCGCGTGAACTGCTGGCCCTGCGCAGCCCACTCGACGCGGAACTCATGGTCAGCGAGATGCTCGGCACCTGGTGGGGGCAGCGCGCGCCCCGGTCCGCCGCTGGCGGGCCCGCTGACCTGGAAGAACTGATCGGCGAAGGCCTGGTCGACTATGCAGCGCGGGATGAGAGCCCGGCCGCGCTCGCGCTGCTGTCCGGGATCGCCTGCCTGGGCACCCCCCGTCAGGCGGCGCAGGCCGAGAAGGCGGCGCTGGCGCTGATCGAACATGGCGTCGCCCGTCCCGCCTGGTCCGAGCATGTGGGAGCGGTGGCGGCGGCTGACTGCTACCTGAACTCCGATATCTTCGGGGATCGCGACGAAGCCGTCTGCCTGTTCAGCTACGGCGGCAAAGAGCCGCATGCCCTGGTCATGGTCGTCGACTACAACGCGGGCGGCATCCTGCGCGACGGCTGGGTGACGTCCCAGGTTGACACGCTGCTGGAACGCTGCCGCCACGGGGGCAGCGCCCCCGAGCGCGGCGAGTTCAGGGCGGTCACCGCACCCCAGGCGCGGCGGGTGCTGGAAACCGCGCTCTC
>DPMS01000038.1 GCA_003541285.1 Actinomycetota bacterium | reverse complement strand
GCAGTTCTACCTGGCCTGGCCCTGGCTGCTCTGGCTGGGCCTGCTGTGCGTGCCACGGGCACGGGAGCACGCGGTGCGCTGGCTCGTCGTGCCCACGCTGGCACTGGTGGCCGCGTCCACGGTTGCGATGCTGCTGCTCTACCACCCGGGCTACGACCCGACCAGGGTCTATGAGGGGACCGATACCCGCGCCGCCGGGCTGCTCGTCGGGGCGGCACTGGCCATGATCTGGCCGAGCCGCCGGGCAGCCCGCGTCACCCGTGGCGTCCGCGTCGCGCTCGACGGCGCCGGAATCTGCGGCCTGGCCGTGATCGCGGCGATGGTCTGGCGGGTCGGCCAGTACTCGCCGTTCGCCTACCGGGGCGGGCTGGGCCTGCTCTCGGTCGCCACCGCCGCCGCGGTGGCCGCCGCCGCCTGCCCCGGCAGCGTGCTGGGCGCCGGGCTGGGCTGGCAGCCGCTGCGCTGGATCGGGGTGCGCTCCTACGGCATATATCTGTGGCACTACCCGGTCATCGTGCTGACATCGCCGGCGGACAGCGTCCTGAATCTTCCCCGGGCTGGCATCCAGGTGGCTGCCAGCGTGGCGCTGGCCGCCCTGTCCTGGCGGTTCATCGAGGAACCCGTCCGCCAGGGCGCACTCGGGCGGATGTGGGTGCGCTTCCGCGCTTCCCCACGGCGCATCTGGGCCACTGGGCTGGCCGGCTGGACGGCGATGGCGGCCGGATGCGGGGTGCTCGCCGTGGCCTGCGCCGGCCTGACGGGGGCGATCCCGGCCACCGGGGCGCCAACCGCGGCGGCGGGCGCGCGCGGCACAAGTTCCGGCTCGCCGCACGGCCAGGCGCACGGCCACGCCGGTGCCGGGTCCAGGCTCGCGCCCGCGGGTTCCAGCACCAACGGGCCTGCCCCGGCCGGCAGCGGCGCCCCGGGCGGGCTGGCGGCCGCCACAGATCCCCGGTCGTCCTGCCGTGCGGTAGCCCACATCGGCGACTCCACCTCCGACGGGCTGATCTCCCCCGACTACCTGCCCGACCGCTCCCAGCGGATGGCGGCGCAGTATGCCGACGTAGGGGTCAGGCACACGATCTTCGACATCTCCGGGGCCAGATCGGTGGTGGAGACGCTGCCTGGTCAGGTCAACGGTTACGACGCGGCCAAAGCCCTGGTGCGGGAGGGTTTCCGCGGGTGCTGGGTGATCGCGCTGGGCACCGACGACACCGCTGACGTCGCGGTCGGCTCGGCGGTCGGGCGGATGGCCAGAATCGGGCGGATGATGTCCGTGGCTGCCGGGGAGCCGGTGCTGTGGATCGGCGTGAAGACGCTGCTCAACAACGGCCCCTACGCCGAGGCCAACATGCAGCTGTGGAACGCCACCCTGCGGCAGGCATGTGCCCGCTACCCGAACATGCGGATCTTCGACTGGGGAGTGGTGGCCAGGCCCCGCTGGTTCATCTCGGACGGGACGCACTACACCTCTGCCGGATACGCGGCCCGCGCCCGGCTGATCGCACGCGCCCTGGCCGAGGCGTTTCCCAGTACCGGTCAGAGCCCGGGATGCGTGGTCAGCTTAATTTCCGCCCTGCCGGTGTTACCGGCATGAACTCCGCGCCGGGGTCCCGGGGTGGGCTGCGCCCGCGCGGCGTTCCCGGCTGGGCGCCGCCCTGCCGGTCTTCCCAGCGGCGGGCCGGATGGCTGATGCTGGAGGCACCAGTCCGGCCCCCGACGACCGGGCGCGGGGCCTGCGCCCGCCCCGGGTTGAGGCCGTCTGCGCAGTGCGGTTCCCGGCTGCGCAGCTGTGGGGTGAGGGGGAGCACACGGTGACGGTGGATCTGTGGGAGTCCTACCTGGAGGTGGACAGCTGACGGGCGGGCAGCACGATGACCTTCCGGCCGCCGCCCGCGTGCGGCGGCTGGAGGAGCGGGCCATCGCCGCTGGGCTGACCACCGACGAGGAGCTTGACGCGGTCCTGGCCAGGCTCTACGCGACCGCCTCCCCGGTCAACGGGGCGCAGATGGTGGCCCGCGCGTGGGACGCAGATCGCGGTCTGGGACGCCAGCGCCGAGACCCGGTACATGGTGCTGCCATCACGCCCGCCGGGACCGGGCACCTCACCGAGCCCGGCCTTGCCGCCCTGGTCACCCAGGGTGGGCTGATCGGTACCGCCGCCGTGTAACGGGCACGCGGCGGGGGCAGGGGACCGGCGGGCGGGCATCGTTTCGGAGGAAAAGGAGGCGTGGCCATGACCGGGACGGCCGCCGTTGCGAGCCCGGTGGATTTCGCGCGTTACGGCGAATACACCGCAAAGACCCCTGCCGCGACGGACGGCGGCTTCGTCCGGCCGGTCTACCGTTTCACCGGCCGGATCACTGCCGACGGCGCAAGCGGCTACCTGGCCGAGCCCGGCCGGTACCACCTCTACGTCTCGCTGGCCTGCCCCTGGGCGCACCGCTGCGTCATCGTGCGCGCGCTGATGGGGCTGAGCGACGTGGTCTCGCTGTCGGTGGTGGACCCGCTCCGCGACGGCCGCGGCTGGGCGTTCCGCAAGGGACCCGGGTTCACGCCCGACCCGGTCAACGGGTTCACCTTCCTGCGGGAGGCGTACGAGGCCACTGAGCCCGGCTACGACGGGCACGTGTCGGTGCCGGTGCTGTGGGACCGCCAG
>DPMS01000321.1 GCA_003541285.1 Actinomycetota bacterium | reverse complement strand
AGCCCCGCAGGCAGGCACAGCGCCCCAGGCAGACACAGCAGCACGGGTCGGCACAGCGCCGCAGGCAGACACAGCCGCGCGGGCGGCATCGGCCGCTCTGCGCTCGTTCGGTCTGGAGGTTGGCCGCCCCTTGCAGCCGATGCTGGCCTCGTCGGCGAGCAGCGTGGCCAGCGCTTTCACGCGTGTCTCTCCCGCCGCGGTGGAGTGGAAGATCGACGGGATCCGGATCCAGGTCCACCGCGACGGCAGCGATGTCGCCGTGTTCACGCGGACTCTCGATGACATCACCGCCCGGGTCCCCGAAATCGTCGAGGCCGCCCTCGCCCTGCCCGTCCGGGCGGCGGTCCTCGATGGTGAGGTGATCGCCCTGCACCCCGACGGCCGGCCCCGCGCGTTCCAGATCACCGCCGGCCGGGCGGGCAGTCAGGCTGACGTTGCCCGCCAGCGCGCCGACGTGCCGCTCACACCGTTCTTCTTTGATCTCCTCCACCTGGATGGGGCCGACCTGATCGATCAGCCAGCGGGCGAGCGGTACGCCTTGCTCGCGGGCGCCCTGCCGGCGCATCTCGTCATCCCCCGCCTGGTCACGGCGGAGGTCGCGGACGCTGAGGCATTCTTCGCCGACGCGGTGGCGCGCGGGCACGAGGGGGTGCTCGTCAAGTCCCCGGCGGCCCGGTACGCCGCCGGGCGCCGGGGCAGCGAGTGGATCAAGGTGAAACCGCGGCACACGCTCGACCTTGTCGTGCTGGCGGCCGAATGGGGCCATGGGCGCCGCCGCGGGTGGCTGTCCAACCTCCACCTGGGAGCGCGGGATCCGGCCACCGGCGGCCTGGTGATGCTGGGCAAGACCTTCAAGGGGCTGACCGATCAGATGCTCGCCTGGCAGACGGCACGGCTACTGGAACTCGCCGACCCCCCGCAGGCCAGGCCCGCGGGAGATCACCGGGATGCGTACGGCGTCCTGCGGGTCCGGCCCGACCTGGTGGTGGAGATCGCTTTCGACGGCGTCCAGGCCAGCTCACGGTATCCAGGGGGGCTGGCCCTGCGCTTCGCCAGGGTGTTGCGGCACCGGCCGGACAAACCTGCTGCCGAAGCGGACACCATCGATGCCGTCCGGGCCCTGTGGACGGGCGAGCACGCCGGGGCACCTCCCGCCGGCTGAGATCAGCGGGGTCTGGCTGCCATCTCCAGCTGGCGCATGAGGGTGGCGGCCAGCCCGGGGTCAGCGCCTGCCGGACGATCAACCGCTGCTGCGGTCCTGCCCGCCAGCGGGCCGCCGTCCAGCCCGGCCAGCAGGGTGCCCGCAAGGATCCTGGCATCGTCGAACATGGCCAGGCCCGCCAGGTCGGCCGCTGTGTACCAGCCGAACGGATGGTCCGGCTCGGTGACCGGTGAGGGGTGGTCGGCCACGGCCACGTAGAGATGGTCCACGTGGACATGGTCTTCGGCCAGCTGGTTATCGGGCGGAACCTGGTACTCCACGATCCACCAGGGGTGGGGGACGCGCTCGGGCCGGTAGCCCCCGGGCAGGGGCGCGAGTGGTGGCGCGACCAGGCGTACGTCCAGCCCTGCCTCCTCCGCCACTTCCCGCAGCGCCGCCTCAGCAGCGGACTCACCCGCCTCGACGTGCCCTCCGGGAATCATCCTGCGGGCGAACCGCGGATGCTGGATCAGCCCCAGCCGCCACCCTTGCGGCAGATGACAGAACACGAAGACAGATGAGGTCGCATGCTTCACCCTGACCACCCGGTCATGGTACTCAGCGCTGGCTGAGAGCCTCCGCCCAGTGACGGGCCAGTTCTGGCTGGCCTACTGATCTCAGCGGGCACACGACGTGCCCCCCGGGCCGGTTCGCCGGTGCCGGGCGAGGAGAGGAGTACATCCGTGAGGATCACCCGGCCGCTCATCGGCACTGCCATTGGCGCGGGAGCACTGGGGGCCACTCTGGCTCTGGGGCTGACCATGGCCAGCGCGTCCACAGGTTCCGTGACCGGAACAGCAACGTCGCACTCGTCGTCTGCCGCGTCGTCCACCCGCTCGGCCTCGCCTTCGGCGTCGCACGCCGGGCCGGCGGCGCACAAGTGCCCGAACGGCGCTCACGGCAGCCGGGACGGAGCCAGGAGCATGCCTGGCGGGGCATACTAACCGTGGCACGCTCCCGGGTGCTTGCGGGCTGAGAACCGCGCTACCAGGCCGGCGGCCGAGCGGCGCACCCTGATCTCGGTCAGCTGAAGCCGCCGCAACTCCACGTCGAGCTGGCCAGCCCGCATCATCCTGACCTGCCCCCCTTCGGCGAGGTGGAGCAGCCGCATCGGGGGCGAGTCCAGAACGTCGTACCCGGCGAGGTACCCGCCCGGCCGCAGCACCCTCGCCGCCTCTCCCAGGGCGTTCTCCCAGTGGAGGACGTGGTGCAGCATCGCGCAGGACAGGACCAGGTCGAAACTGCCGTCGGCGAAGGGCAGCGCGCCCGCATCGGCCTCCTGGACAGACGCCCGGTCACCGAAGCCGGCGACTGACCGTGCCGCGGTGGCGACCATGCCGGGGTCGTAGTCGGTGACAGCTACCCGCAGCCGGGGATGGGCCCGGAGCAGCTGAGCGGCCATCGCCCCACTCCCGGCACCGATCTCCAGCACGTGATCGCCGGGATCCAGCCCCTGCAGCGCCCATGGCAGCATCCACCGGCCGGCCAGGGCGCGGTAGGCCCGGCCCGTGCAGAAACTCCTGGCAGCCGCATGCATCTCGGGCACAGCGCCACCCTAACCCGGGCCATCAGCCGCGCCTGATGCGGCGCACCGCGGAGATCAGCTACCAGGAAGGGCTAGATCGGCTGCCGTTATAATGGTTGACGATGTATCGGTTTCCGAGCTAACCTCTCACCATGCTGACCCGGCCTGACGTCCTGCCCGGCGAGGACAAGAAACCCGCAGCCGCCCCGTCCCCGAACGTGCGGCGGCGGCTCCTGGTGGTGGGTCTGTGGGTGCTGGCCCTGACGCTGGGCCTGGCNNGGACGTCCCGCCCGCCGCTCCCCGGGGACCCGCCGCCTTCCGGGGGAGAGTATGGCTGTGGTCAAGCGCGGCGCTGACAGCCGGCGCCGTCGCCATGGCCATCGCGCTCGCCCCGCCCGCGTCCGCACCGCCGGCCCGCGCGCTCTCCTGGCTGCTGTTCACCGGGTCGTCGGTGCACATCGCTGCCACCGGATGGCTGTTCACCCTGCCCGGGATCCGGGCTTACGCGGGCCTGCACCGCACGCGCTACCTCTGGATGCCGGCCGGCCTGGTGGCGGCAGCCGCGGCGGCAGCCGCTGTGATTCCCCCGGCTGCCCTCGGCTGGCTGCTGCTGCCCTACTTCTGCTGGCAGTTCTTCCACTTCCAGAAGCAGAACCTGGGCATGGCCGCCCTGGCCGCGTCATCATGCGGGGTGAACCCGCTCGGGATCGCCGAGCGGCGGGCGCTGCTGTGGGGCGGTATCGCGGGCATCACCGGGCTGGCCGCCCGCCCCGGACTGCTCCAGGTGCACCTGGAGCCTGGGCCGGGCAGGCTCCTTCCGCCGACCGGGGTGCTGGTGCTGAACGCGGTGTTCCCGCTGGCGGCGGCGGGATTCGCGGTCGCGGTCGTGGCCGGCCTGGCGGCGCTCGCCAGGCGGGCCGCCGCAGACCGCCCCGGCGGGTTCTGCGTGATGTACGCCGTCTCGCTGCTGTTCTGCCTGCCGGTGTTCTTGTTCGGTTCGCCCTACGCGGCTGCGGGTGGCATGACGGCGGCCCACGGCCTCCAGTACCTGCTGCTGATCGGCCTGGTGGCAGCCGGTGTCCCGGACCGGACGCGGCGGCTGGCGCGGCTCGGCCTGCTCACCAACATCGCCCTGGCGGGGGGCGCCATCCTCGCCGCGGCTTCCCATCTGCATGCCGCTGGCCCGGGCGGCCGCCTCTTGTTCGGGGCCTACCTCGGGGCCGTGATGGCGCACTTCGTGATCGACGCCGGACTGTGGCGGCTGCGTGATCCTTTCCCCCGGCAGTTCCTGGCCAGCCACGTGCCGTACCTGGTCCCGGCCCGGGAAATTCAGGACTCCGGCTACCGATAGATCGTCTACCGATATAGGCTGCTGCCCATGAGCCGATCCAGGGACGCCGACGACGCCGGGTCGCTGGGCATGCTGGGCCGCTCGACCGGCCCGGCCACCCTCATCCTGTCCAGCCTGGCCGACGGCGCCAAGCACGGTTACGCGCTGACCAAGGACATCGAAGCGTTCGCCGGCGTGCGCATCGCGCCGGGGACGCTGTACGAGGCGCTCAGCCGGCTCGAGGCCCAGGGCCTCATCGAGGCGCTGGAGAGCGACGACCGCCGCCGTCCCTACCGGCTGACGGCTGCCGGGGCCCGGGCGCTCCAGGAGCACCTCCAGGCCCAGCGCAAGGTCGCTGACGTCGGGTTGCGCCGCCTCGCCGGCACCTGGGGGACGTCATGAGCGTGCCCGGCGGCGTCGGCCCGGCACCCCCAGCCCCGGCACCCCCAGCCCCGGCACCCCCAGCTGCGCTCGCCCGCCGGGCACACCGGATGCTGCGCTGGTACCCGGCGCCGTGGCGGGCCCGGTATGGCGAGGAGTTCACCGAACTGCTCATCGCGGACCTGAGCGAGCGGCCGCACTCGTGGCGGCGCGGTGCGGATGTGGCCCGCAGTGGGCTGCTGGCCCACCTGGCCGGGGCCGGGCTCACCCGCCACCCACCCGACCCGGCGCGGGCGGCCCGCGCGAGCCTGGCCACGCTGGCGTGCTCGGCGGCCACCTTTCTCACGTTCGGGGCCGCCATGTGGGCGCAGCTGACCATCGGCTGGCAATGGACACCCCCCATGGGCGGGCCTGACCGGGTGGCTGTGATCGTGATGTCCGCGGCCATCCTGCCGTTCGCCATGCTGGCGGCACTCGCCGCGATCCCGGTGGCCTGGACCGCCGCGGCGGCCGCAGCCCACGGCAGGACGCACGGTCTGCGGCGGCCCCTGATGCTGATCGCCGTCGGCGTGGTGGTGCTGGTGATCGGTGGCCGGCACTTCGCGAACGGCTGGCCGGGCACCGGTGGGCACTGGTGGCCCTACCAGGGCCTGGTACCCAGCGGCGTGGCCGCGTTCGCGTGGGCCTGCACCTTGTCAGTCACCTCCTACTGGGCTCACCCGGCCGCACTGGCCTCGTTCCCCGCGCCCGAGCTGGCCTGGATGGCTGTCAGCCCGGCAGCCATGGCCTGCCTGGTGACCGGCGCCGCGCAACTCGTGCGGCGGCTGGAGCTGTCCGCGCGGGTGCTGCGTTATGAGGCGTGGGTGGGAAGCGCGGCGGGCATGGGCATGACCGCCTTCCTCAGCGGGGCGCTGTGCTGGGTGACCGAAGGGGGACCAGGGCCGCAGGGGCTCTTCCACGCCGGGATCATCGACGTCACCGGGCTGGCCGTGATGACGGCCGCGCTGCTCACCGGCGTCTGCGTCTTCCTGATTCTGCTGGTCGAGCAATACGGCTTCCGGAATCTGGAATTGGTGATCATGGGACTGGTGGCGATCATCGGCGTCGCTTACGCGATCGAGGTGTTCCTGGTGCACCCGGCGTGGGGCGCGATCGGGAGGGGTGTGGTGGTGCCGGAGGTCAATTCCTCATCGATCTACGTGGTGGTGGGGATGCTCGGGGCCACGGTGATGCCTCACGTCGTTTACCTGCATTCGGCTCTGGTGCAGCCCCGTCGCGAGACGACCGACCACAGGCACACCTGGCACCGCAAGATGGCTTTGCTCGATGTGCTCGTGGCGATGAACGGCGCCTGGCTGGTGAATTCCGCGATGGTGGTGATGGCCGCCGCGGCGTTTTTCGGACATGGACTCAATGTCGAGTCCATCCGGGAGGCCCACAGCACCCTCGAGCCGCTGCTCGGCGGCCTGGCCGCGGCCGCCTTTGCCATCGCCCTGCTCGCTTCCGGCCTTTCTTCCTCGACCGTCGGGACGATGGCGGGGCAGGTGATCATCGAGGGCTTCCTGAAAATACGGTTCAGCATCTTCCTGCGGCGGCTGCTGACGATGATTCCGGCGCTGGTGGTGATCGCGTTCGGGCTAGACCCCTTGAAGATCCTGATCCTCAGCCAGGTGGTGCTCAGCTTCTGCTTGCCCTTCGCGCTCATTCCGCTGCTGATGCTCACGCGCCGGCGCGACGTCATGGGCATCCACGTCAACAAGCCATGGACGAACCTGCTCGCCTGGGCCACCACGACGGCGATCCTCGCTCTGAACGCATTGCTCATCGCGCAGGCTCTCGGCGCCAGCTTCTAG
>DPMS01000802.1 GCA_003541285.1 Actinomycetota bacterium | reverse complement strand
GCCGTAGCAGCGTAGCCCGCCGGGCCGGGCCCAGGCCCGGCACAGCGTCAAGCTCGCTGACGGCGAGCGCCTTCGATCGCTTCTGCCGGTGGTAAGTGATGGCAAAGCGGTGCGCCTCGTCGCGCACCCGCTGCAGCAGGTAGAGCCCCTCACTGGTGCGGGGCAGGATGACCGGTGAATCCTCGCCGGGCAACCACACCTCCTCCAGGCGCTTGGCCAGCCCGCACACGGCGATGTCATCGATGCCCAGCCCCTCGAGTGCCTGGACCGCCGCGTCCACCTGGGCGGGCCCGCCGTCGATCACCACCAGGTTAGGCGGGTAGGCGAACTTACGCTGGCGCAGGCCGGGATCGCCCACACTCGCGGGATCCCCCAGCACGTCCAGTTCGCCGGTCGCCTCCCGTTCCTCCAGGAACCGCCGGAACCGGCGGGTGATCACCTCGTGCACCGCGGCCACATCGCCCTGGCCGCCGGTCCCCTTGATGCTGAAGCGGCGGTACTCACTCTTGCGCGCCAGGCCGTCCTCGAACACCACCATCGAGGCGACCACGTGAGTGCCCTGAAGGTTGGACACGTCGTAACACTCGATCCGCAGGGGTGCCTGGTCCAGCCCGAGCGCATCCTGGATCTCCTGCAGCGCCCGGCTGCGGGTGGTCAGGTCGCTCGCCCGCCGTGTCTTGTGCAGGGCCAGCGACTCCAGCGCGTTGCGGGTGACCGTGTCGAGCAGCGCCTTCTTGTCGCCACGCCGGGGCACGCGCAGGTCGACCCGGCTGCCCCGGCGGGCCGCCAGCCACTCCTCCACCGCCTGCGCCCCGGGCGGCAGGACGGGCACGAGGACCTCGCGTGGGACATGCAGGCCGGCCGGGACTGGCCGGGCGGTGCCCTTCGGCCCAAGCGTTGTGCCGCCGGCCGGCCCCCGTGCCGCCGCGCCCTTGCCGTTCCCGGCCACACTGTCCTCGCCATACACCTGGCTCAGGAAGTGCTCGACCAGTTCGCCGTCGGTGACCTCCTCCACCTTGTCCACCACCCAGCCCCGCTGTCCCCTGACCCGCCCGCCACGCACATAGAACACCTGGACCGCAGCCTCAAGCTGGTCCCCGGCCAGGGCGATGACGTCGCAGTCGGTGCCGTCGGGCAGGACCACGGCCTGCTTTTCCAGCGCCCGCTCCAGCGCCTGGATGTCGTCGCGCAGCCGGGCAGCCCGCTCGAATTCCTCCGCCGCGGCGGCGGCGCGCATTTCCGTCTCCAGCCGCCGGACGAACCGGGCCGTCTGCCCGGCCATGAAATCGCAGAACTCCTCCGCCAGCCGGCGGTGCTCGGCCGCGTCAACCCGTTCGACGCAGGGTGCCGAGCATTTGCCGATATAGCCGAGCAGGCAGGGCCGGCCGATCTGGCGGGCCCGCTTGAACACCCCGGCCGAGCAGGTCCGGACCGGGAACACCCGCAGCAGCGTGTCGACCGTCTCCCGGATCGCCCAGGCGTGGGAGTAGGGACCGAAGTACCGGGTCCCCCGGCGCTTGGCGCCCCGCATCACCATGACCCGGGGATACTCCTCGTCCATGGTGACCGCGAGATAGGGATAGCTCTTGTCGTCCCGGTACCGGACGTTGAACCGGGGATCGAACTCCTTGATCCAGGAGTACTCCAGTTGCAGCGCCTCGACCTCGGTGGCGACGACAGTCCAGTCCACTCCCGCCGCTGAGGTCAGCATCGACTGGGTACGCGGATGCAGCCCGGCGAAGTCGGCGAAGTAGGAGCTGAGCCGTGCCCGCAGGTTCTTCGCCTTGCCCACGTAGATGACCCGGCCGTGGCCGTCGCGGAACCGGTAGACGCCCGGCGACTCGGGGATCGAGCCGGGAGCCGGCCGGTAGCTGTGCGGATCTGCCACGCAGCAACTCTATTCGCCGCGGCGCCACTCCCGGGGCATTCAGACCCGCCGGCGACCCGGGTGCGCTCAAGGTGGTGCTCGGCCGCTGAGCGGGCAGGTCGATTCCTGGCGGCCAGGCCGGCCGGGACGATCCTGACGGGAAATGGCCGGGCCGCCTCGAACTGGAATTTGCCGATGTCCCGCGGGCTCAGCCGCTCACGAGCGCGGGGCAGCCTGGTCCGGCTCGAACGGGCAGGCCGGGTCCTCGGCCAGTGGGTCTGATGTGGCGGCGTAGGCGCGGGCCCGCGATCCCCCGCACAGATCGGCGTAGGGGCAGTACCCGCAGCGCCCACCGAAACGTGCCGCCCGGATCGCGGTCAGCAGCGGGTTCTCCCGGTAGATCCGCGCGAGCGGCTGATGGCGTACATTGCCGAGCGCGAGCGGCAGGAAACCGGCCGGGAAGACATCCCCGTTGTGGCCGATGAAGATGATGCCCTTGCCGTCCCGGGTCGCGGCGGTGTGCGCCCGGGGCCGCCGGGCCCCGGTCCCCAGCAGCTTGGCCAGTTCACCGGAAAGCGCCGTATAGAGCGGCCGCTGCGGGGGTGCCCCGCCCGCCCGCCGGGCGGCGACCACGCGGCGGAAGAAGGGCGCTTCCACGGTCCGCACCACGAAGCCGTACTGCGACGCGTCGTACAGGAAATGGCAGATGTCGTCGTGTTCGGCGGGCGTCACCGCGCCCTCCGCCGAGCCGCGGCCGGTCTGCACCAGGAAGAACACCTCCCAGGCGTGGACCGACAGATGCTCAAGCAGGGCGGCGATCCTGGCCAGCTCGCCCGCGTTGGCGCCCATCACTGTCGTGTTGACCTGGACCGGCAGGCCGGCGTCCACCAGTGCGCGGATGGCCTGCACGGTGCTGCCGAAGTGACCTGGGATGCCGCGCACCCGGTCGTGGGTGCCGGGGCTGGCGCCGTCCAGGCTGACCGACACCGCTTTGACGCCGGACGCCGCGATCCGCCCGATCATGCGGCGGTCCAGCAGCGGGCTGACCGACGGTGACAGCGCGACCGGTATCGCGGCTGACTGTGCGTGCCCGATCAGGCCGAACAGGTCAGGGCGCAGCAGGCAGTCCCCGCCGGTGAGGACGAGGATCGGATGCGGGCGCCCGAACCCGGCCACCTGGTCGATGAGCCGGTAGCCCTCGGCCGGCCCGAGTTCGCCGGGCAGTGCCCGGGGCTGGGCGGAGGCGCGGCAGTGGCGGCAGGCGAGCGGGCACGCCCGGGTGGTCTCCCAGAACACGAGCATCGGCCGTTCGGAGAAATCCACCGGGGAACGTGCCCCGTTACTTATGGCGGTCACGGTTGCTTCCTGGATGGGGGCGGCAGGCAGGTCCTGCCTCACCCACGACCCTGGCAGCCGCGGTGACCGGCGCGCAGGGCCGAAGGTCCCGTGGCCGGCCCCATCCGCGGCTGGCAGGGCCGGGTCAGCCCTCGAATGCCTCAGGTGGGGGGCAGGCACAGACCAGGTGGCGGTCTCCGTAGGCCTGGTCGATGCGGCGCACCGGCGGCCAGTACTTGGCGCGCCGGTCCCCGGCCAGTGGGTAGGCGGCTTCCTCCCGCTCGTAGGGATGCTTCCAGTCGGTGGCGAGCAGCATGGATGCCGTGTGCGGGGCGTTGCGGAGCGGGTTGTCCTGCGGGTCGTATTCACCGCTGGCGACCCGTGCGATCTCCTGCCTGATCGCGATCATCGCCGCACAGAAGCGGTCAAGTTCCGTCAGATCCTCACTCTCGGTCGGCTCGATCATGAGCGTCCCGGCCACCGGGAAGGACATGGTGGGTGCATGGAAGCCGTAGTCGACCAGGCGCTTGGCCACGTCGTCGACCGTGATCCCGCTCTGCTTGGTGATCGGCCGCAGGTCGATGATGCACTCGTGGGCGACCAGCCCGCCCCGGCCGGTGTAGAGCACCGGGTAGTGCGGTGACAGCCGGGTGGCGACGTAGTTGGCTGCCAGGATGGCGACCTGAGTGGCGCGCCGCAGGCCGTCGGCGCCCATCATCGCGATGTAGGCCCAGGAGATCGGCAGGATCCCGGCCGACCCATAGGGCGCGGCTGCCACCGGGCCACCGCCACGCCCGGCCTCCGCAGGCGTCCCGGCCGGGGCTGCGCTGCCCGGCAGATGCGGCGCCAGGTGGGCTCGCGCGGCCACCGGCCCCACGCCGGGCCCACCGCCGCCATGCGGGATGCAGAACGTCTTGTGCAGGTTCAGATGTGAGACATCAGCGCCGAACTTGCCCAGCCGGGCCAGCCCGACCAGCGCGTTCAGGTTCGCGCCGTCCACGTAGACCTGGCCACCGGCGCCGTGAACCTCCCTGCAGACGTCGGTCACGGTCTCCTCGAACACACCGTTGGTGGACGGGTAGGTCAGCATGATCGCCGCCACCCGGCCGGCCTGTGTCCCGAGTTTCGCGCGCAGGTCGGTCAGGTCGATGGCGCCGTCCCCGCCGCACTTGACCACCACCACCCGCAAGCCCGCGAGCACGGCGCTGGCGGCGTTGGTTCCGTGCGCGGACTCCGGGATCAGGCACACGTCGCGCCCGGCCTCACCGCGGGCGGTGTGATAGCCGCGGATGGCCAGCAGGCCCGCCAGTTCCCCCTGGGACCCGGCGTTCGGCTGCAGCGAGACCGCGTCGTACCCGGTGATCTCGGCGAGCCATGCCTCCAGCTGCCCGATGAGCTCGCGGTAGCCGCGGGCCTGCTCCGGCGGCGCGAAGGGATGCAGGTCAGCGAACTCCGGCCAGGTGATGGGCTCCATCTCCGCCGCCGCGTTGAGTTTCAGCGTGCACGAGCCCAGCGGGATCATCGACCGGTCCAGGGCGATGTCGAAATCGGACAGCCGGCGCAGGTAGCGCAGCATCGCCGTCTCGCTGCGGTGCTCGTGGAAGACTGGGTGGGTGAGGTAGGCCGACGTGCGCCGCAGGCCGGCGGGAAGCATGTCCTTGCCAGGCGCCAGGTCCACCTCCCCGGCAGGCCGGCCCGCCAGCGCCGCCGCCACCTCGCGCAACTGGGCGTCGGTGGTGGTCTCGTCACAGGCGGCCTGGACGGTGTCCTGGCCGGCCAGGTACACGTTGAAGCCGGCCTGGCGGGCCCGCTCCACCCCGGCTGCTGCGCCTCCTGGCACCGAACGCACCTGGATTGTGTCGAAGAAGGCGGCCGGTGCGGTGGCACAGCCGAGGGTCTCCAGCGTGGCTGCCAGGGTGGTGGCCTTGCCGTGCACCTGGCGGGCGATGGCAGCGAGCCCGTCAGGGCCGTGGTAGGCGGCGTACAGGCCGGCGATGACCGCCAGCAGCACCTGGGCGGTGCAGATGTTGCTTGTCGCCTTCTCCCGCCGGATGTGCTGCTCCCTGGCCTGCAGGGCGAGCCGGTAGGCAGGGTGGCCGTCGGCGTCCACCGACACGCCCACCAGGCGCCCAGGCAGCTGGCGGCGCAGGTCGTCACGGACCGCGATATACGCGGCGTGTGGCCCGCCGAAGCCCATCGGGACGCCAAAACGCTGCGTGGTGCCGATCGCGATGTCGGCCCCAAGCTCGCCGGGGGGTGTGAGCAGGGTCAGGGCAAGCAGGTCGGCAGCGACCGCGACCAGTGCCCCGCGGGCCGCCGCTGCGGCGATGACCGGCCGCAGGTCGCGTATCTCACCGGTGGCGTCCGGATAGGGCGCCAGCACGCCGAACAGTTCCCCCTCCGGCTGGCCGGCGACCAGTTCCGGGGTGAGGTCACCGATCACCAGGTCGATGCCGAGCGGCTCGGACCGGGTGGCCAGCACCGCCAGGGTCTGCGGCAGGCACCGGGAATCTGCCAGGAAGATGCTGCCCTTCCCGGCCGCCCGCCGGGTCAGCGTCATGGCCTCGGCAGCGGCGGTGGCCTCGTCGAGCAGGGAGGCGCCGGCCACACCCAGCCCGGTCAGGTCAGCGACCATGGTCTGGAAATTCAGCAGCGCCTCCAGCCGGCCCTGCGAGATCTCCGGCTGGTAGGGGGTGTAAGCGGTGTACCAGCCGGGATTCTCCAGCACGTTGCGGCGGATGACGGCCGGGGTGACGTTCGGGTAGTAGCCGAGCCCGATCATCGACGTCAGGACGGTGTTCTGGGTGGCCAGCCGGCGTAGTTCGGCAAGCGACCCGGTCTCCGACAGCGGCTGCGGCAGCCGCAGCCTGTCCGCACCCGTGCTGGCCAGCCCGGGCGGGATCGCCGCGGTGGTCAGGTCGTCAAGCGAGGCATAGCCGACCACGGCCAGCATGCGCTCCTGCTCGGCCGGCGAGGGGCCGATGTGCCGTGCGGCGAAATCCATGGGAGCCTCCAGAGGGAGCCGCCGGGTACGTGTCACCCGGCTGTGGTCCTCCCCCTCTGTCATCGCGCCCGATGGGCGGACAGACTCCAGAGACGCCTGTCCCGTCCGGTCCTTGGTGCCTGAGAGGTTCCGGGGAGGTTGCCCCTTCGGCGCCCCGTGCTGGCCGCGCGGGATCTCTCCCGGACGGTGTGATCGGCTCCTCTGAGCCTACTCCGAATGCACGGGCGGGTCGGATCTCGTCCCACCGGAAGACATGCACGGAGATCAGGTTCGCCAGCGCGGTCGCGGCCTGCCGGGTCTTGGCGAGCGCACCGGCCAGCAGCCCGATCGGCAGGAACGCGAGCGTGCCGCAGATGACGAGCGGGATCCCCATCCACCAGTAGGCGGTGAGCCTGAGCCCGAAGTGGGGCGTGGTGGCGATGGCGATGAACACGAACATCTGGATGATCCCGACCACAACGCTGACAGCGATCCGGGCGGTGACCACCGAGGTGGTGCTCACCGGGGCGGGATCAAAGGAGCTGCGGAGAGCAGCTGGGCCCCGGCCCGGATGCCCCGTTCAGCCGCTCTTCCTGGCCCGCCGGCGGGCCAGCTCGTCATGGCTGCTGCCACCGTGCAGGCTGGCTTCCCCGGCGGGTTCCTCGGCGCGTTCGGCGGGTAGTTCGGCCAGCGTCCCGTCCACTTCCTGCCAGATCCGGCCGAGCGCGATCCCGAACACGCCCTGCCCGCCCGCGAGCAGGTCGACTACCTGATCCGGTGACGTGCACTCGTACACACTCACCCCGTCGCTCATAAGGGTGAGCCGGGCCAGGTCGCTGACGCCCCGGTCATGCAGATGGCTCACGGCGGTGCGGATCTGCTGGAGCGAGATGCCGGTGTCGAGCAGCCGTTTGACGACCTTGAGCACGAGGATGTCACGGAAACTGTAGAGCCGCAGTGACCCTGACCCATGCGCGGCGCGGACGCTGGGCTCGACGAGCCCGGTGCGCGCCCAGTAGTCGAGCTGACGGTAGGTGATCCCGGCGGCTGCACAGGCGGTGGGCCCCCGGTAGCCGGTGTTCTCCTCGCGCTCAGGGAGGTCCTCGCCGAAAAGCAGCCCCTGTTCGCCGGCGTGCTGGATGGCTGCGCCACGCTCGCGCGGCTTGTCGCCGTCGCTCTTGGTTACCGCCACACTCGCCTCCGCCCCGGGAGCTGGCCACCCTGGGTACTCGTTTGCACGCTAGGCCGACCAGGCCAGCGCGTCAACGATCTCCCACGGCGCGTCGCCGAGAGGTCCCTCACGCCGCCCGGTCATCGTGCCGACCTGGGCCATCATGTCGCGCGGCTGCCGTGCTGATCCGGGGGCGACCCNNGGCCGCGTCATGTCGCGCGGCCGAAATCCTCTGGGCTGATCGTGTCCAGGAATTCACGGAACTTCTCGACCTCGTCCTCCTGCTCGTCCGGGATCGCGACCCCGGCCTCATCCAGGATCTCCTCGCTGGCGAAGATCTCAGCCCCGGTCCGGAGCGCGAGCGCGATCGAGTCCGACGGGCGGGCGCTTACTTCCTTGCCGTTGGAGAAGACGAGGTCGGCGAAGAAGATGCCGTCCCTCAGCGCTGTGATGTTGACCGTGTTCAGCTGCACGCCCAGGGTTTCGAGCACGTCACGGAACAAATCGTGGGTTAGGGGCCGCGGTGGCACCATGCCCTGCTGCGCGAACGCGATCGCGGTGGCTTCCACCGGGCCGATCCAGATCGGCAGGTACCTCTCCCCCTGCACCTCCTTGAGCAGGACGATGGGCTGGTTCGTGGGCATCTCGACCCGGACGCCAACGACCTCCATCTTCCTCACGGCGGCTCCGTCCTCACCTGCACGGGACGCGGCCAGCGTCCTTGACCTCTTCTGAAAGTATTCCCCTGTCAACGTACACCCGTGGGCTGAGCGGGTATGCCTGCGCCCTTCGCTCAGGCGCCCGCCTGGCCCGGTCCCTGATCCGGGAAACCCGCGTCCGCCAGCGCTGCCTCGATCAGGGCGGTGTGCAACGCCAGGACCAAAGAGGCGATCTCGCGTGCTGTCTGGCCTGCGCGTTCCCGCGCCCCGGGGCTTCGCTGCCGGAGCACCGGGGCCACCACCTGCTCGATCAGCGCCGTCTCCCGCTCGGCGGCAGCCCGCAGCACCCGCAGATGCCGGGCCTGGACCCCGTAGCCATCGAGTGCCAGGACGGCCCGGGTAGCGTCCAGCGCGTCCTGGCCATAATGACGGCCGCTGCGCCGGACCAGCCCGAACTCCTCAAGCTCGGCCAGCCGGTTCTCGCCGGCACCGGTCGCCTCCAGCAGTTCCCGCCTGGTCAGGGGCGGTGTGCGCCCGGGACCGCCGGCGAGCACCGGGTACCGCCCAGGCCGGCGGGGGCTGTGGTTGTCATCGCCGGCGTCAAGCTGGTCCTTGATGACCCGCAGCGGCAGGTACTGGTCCCGCTGGGCGGTCAGGATGTAGCGCAGCCGCTCCACATCCACCGCGGTGAATCTCCGGTAATTCGACGCCGTACGGGCCGGCTGGATGAGGCCTTCGGACTCCAGGAAGCGGATCTTCGAAACGCTCACATCCGGGAATTCGGCATGCAGCTGGTCCAGCACCTCGCTGATGCCGAAATACGCCCGGGCAGGCTCAGCACTCATGCCCCGACCTGCGCACCTCCGCCGTCGCGGCCAGCCTGGGACCGCCGCCCCGCCAGGAACATCAGCCGGAACTTACCCACCTGGACCTCGTCGCCATCGCTCAGCTCGACCTCCTCGATGCGCTCCCGGTTGACGTAGGTCCCGTTCAGGCTGCCCACATCCCGCACGGTAAAGCCGCCAGGATGCCGGTAGAACTCGGCGTGGCGGCGGGACACGGTCACGTCGTCGAGGAAGATGTCGCTCTCGGGATGCCGGCCGGCCGTGGTGAGGTCGCTGTCGAGCAGGAACCTGCTGCCCGCGTTGGGGCCGCGCTTGACGATGAGCAGGGCGGTTCCAACGGGCAGCGTCTCGATCGCCGCGGACTCGGCGAACGGCTCCTCGAATTCCGCCTCAGCTAGATCGGTCCCGCCGAGGGAGATCGTCGACGTGCTCTCACCTGGCCGTTCGCCTCCACCCCGGACGAGCGGTATGCCACAGTGCGAACAGAAGCGGGCGCCGTCTGGATTGGCTTGCCCGCAACGGGTGCAGTAAACGCGTGGCATCTCGTGGCCCAGCCTCTCCTCCGCCGGCCATGGGCTCGGGGCGGGAACCACCTCCGTGGACGTGGCTCTCGGCGTGAATTCTCCTGCGTTTGCCCACGCTACCTGCGATACAGGCGCTGGGTCCATGCGCCACGCATTCCGGTGCCCGCGTGGCAGCCGCGCCCGCCAGCCGCGACGGCTCAGGCCGGGTTCAGCGTCGGGGTCGGCGGAAGGCTCCGCTGCCCGGGAGCTACCCGGGGCATTGTCGCGACGCCTCCGCCACATCAGTGACACCTCCGAAGCATCCTGGACAGCCAGCAGATTAAGTGAAATTCTCTCATGACGCCTGACATCTCCGCTGGCCACTTGGCCAGCTAAGGCAGCTTGCGGGCAACCGGGCTGCGGCTGGCCCTGGCGGATCTCAGGCGCCGGCCTGCTCGGCAACCGCCGCCCATTCGTCCAGCAGTGCCTGGGCGGCATCCGCGTCGGCGCCCTCCGCCCACAGATGGGTCACCGCCTCCGCCGGGTCGGGCAGGACGAGAACCCATCCGCCGTCGGGCTCGACCACCCGGACACCGTCGGTGGTGTCGATCACCCGGCCGGCCGCGGCTTCCACCACGGTACGCATGACGCTGCCCTTGGCCGCCCACGGGGTAGGCATCGAGCGCTTCAGCAGATGCGCCCTGGGGATCCGAGCATCTATCTGGCTGAGGGTGAGCCTGGTCCGCGCGACCAGGCCGAGCAGCCGGGCGAAGGCGGCGATGCCATCGAGGGTGCGGCTGAACTCGGGGACCACGAACCCGCCCCGGCCGTCCGCCCCGAAGATCACGTCGTCGGCCGCGGTCGCCTCGGTGAGTCCGTGCAGCGACGTCGGGGTCCATCCGACCTCGACGCCGTGGAAGCGGCACACCTGCTCGGCCACCCGGGTGGTGGTGACGGGCAGGGCGACCCGGCCCGCCCGCCGTTCGGCTGCGATCAAGTCGAGAACCACCAGCAGCGCCCGGTCGTCGCTGACCATCGCGCCCTTGTCATCGACCAGCTGGATCCGCTCGCCAACCTGATCGAACCGGACGCCGAACGCGGCCCGGAATGAGGCGACCAGCTCGGACAGGCGCTGCATGCCTGCCCTCAGCTGCGCCAGGCTCTGGGTGGGTGATCCCTCGTCCAGGCGGTTGTTGACGGTCAGCACTTCCACCCCGACCCGTCCGAGCAGGGCGGGGAGTACCACCGAGGCGGTGCCTCCGGCGCAGTCGACCACGACCTTCAGGCCTGCCTCGCGCACCCCGGTCATGTCCACGCACCGCACCAGTTCGGCGGCATAGGACTCGACCACGCGGGAGGGGTAGGTCAGCTCGGCGATCTCGCCGGGGAAGGCGCGGCGGTACTCCTGGCGGGAGAACACCCTTTCCAGCTTGCGGGACGCGGCCTGGGAGAGTTCCGCGCCGCGCTCGTCGAGGAAGAGGATGTCGATCGACTGCGGATCGCCGGGCGTGGTGCGCAGGGCGATCCCGCCGCTGCAATCCCCGCGGGCGGTGTGGAACCTCGCCACCGGAAGTGGCTGTGCCTCGAGGTCGACCACGTTGATGGCGCTGGCGTTGAGCGCCCCGTGCACGGCCCGCTTGAGCGCCCGCGCGGCCCGGGACACGTCGCGGGACGTGCTGACCATCGCGCCTTTGCGCAGCGTCGTGGCGTAGGCGCTGGCGAGCCGGACGCACAGTTCGGGGGTGATTTCCACGTTGACAAGCCCGGACACCCCGCGCGGGCCGAACAGGGTGCGCTGGCCACGTGATTCCCAGATGACGCTGGTGTTTACCACCGCGCCGGCTTCGATGGTCTTGAACGGGTAGACCTTCACCCCGGCTGACAGGTACGCCTCGGGCTCGATCACGCACTCGTCCCCGACGACCGCGCCCTCCTCGATCCGCACCGAGCCCATCACGTCGGTGTTCTTGCCGATCACACACCCGCGCAGGGTTGCTCCCAGGCCCACGTAGACGTTGTTGTGGACAACCGCCCGGTGCAGGAACGCCCCTTCCTTCACCACCACGTTGCTGCCGACCACGGTGAACTCACGCAACTGAGCCCCGGCTTCGACCTTGGCGTAGTCACCGACGCACAGCGGCCCGGAAAGCAGCGCCTCCGGGTCGACCTCCGCGCCCTCGGCTACCCACACCCCGGGTGACACCTCGAACCCTTCGATGTCCGCCTCTACCCGCCCCGACAGCACGTCGGCCTGGGCCTTGAGATAGCTCTCGTGCGTCCCGACGTCCTCCCAGTACCCGTCGGCGATCCACCCGTAGATCGGTGCGCCCGCCTCCAGCAGCTTGGGGAACACGTCCGCGGACCAGTCCACCGAGATACCGGCCGGCACCTCGGCCAGCACCTCGGGCTCCATGACGTAGATCCCGGTGTTCACGGTGTCGGAGAACACCTGGCCCCAGGTGGGCTTTTCCAGGAACCGCTGGATGCGCCCGTCCTCCCCGACGATGATGATGCCGAACTCGAGCGGGTTGGGCACCCGGGTGAGGCCCACCGTGACCAGTGCGCCGCTCTCCTTGTGGTAACGCACCATGGCGGTGAGGTCGATGTCGGTCAGGGCGTCGCCGGAGATGACCAGGAACGGGCCCGACCGCAGGGCATCCTCGGCGTTCTTGACGCTGCCGGCGGTGCCGAGCGGCGTCTCCTCGGTGGCGTACTGCAGGCTCATGCCGAAGTCCTCGCCGTCACCGAAGTAGTTGCGCACGAGCGAGGCCAGGAACTGGACCGTGACCACGGTCTCGGTGAAGCCGTGCCGCTTGAGCAGGCGCAGCACGTGTTCCATGATCGGCTTGTTCACCACCGGCAGCAGCGGCTTGGGCTGGTTGGCGGTCATCGGGCGCAGCCGGGTCCCCTCCCCGCCGGCCATCACCACTGCCTTCACCTGCGACCCGTCTCCCCTCTGCGTGGTGTATGTCCCATCATTCCATTCCCGGGTCGCCGCCGGGGCGGGCCGCCAGACCGGGCTAAGATGCGGCCTCACCCCGGGCAGTGCTGACCAGTTGCTGTGTCTGGACCAGGTACAGCGCGGCCGCCCACCAGTACAGGGCACTTCCCCAGATCGCGAAGGCCCAACCGATGACCCTGGCTACCAGCGCGGGCGTTCCGGCGTGGTCACCGAGGAACAGCAGCGGGAACGCGTACAGCAGGCACATGGTGGCCGCCTTGCCGACCAGGCTGACCTGGAGCGGGCCGTAGTCGTAGCGGCGCAGGACCAGCAGCGCCGCGCCGAGTACCAGTTCCCTGCCCACCAGCAGGGCGACCAGCCACCACGGGATGATCATGCGCAGGGCCAGCCCGGCCAGGGTGGCCGCGATGTAGAGCCGGTCGGCGGCCGGGTCGAGCAACTGCCCCAGCCTGCTCTGCTGATTCCAGGCCCGGGCGATCATGCCGTCCAGCCAGTCGGACAGGCCGGCCAGGATCAGCAGGCCGACCGCCCACCCGTCTGCCTTGGGGCCGAGTACGAGCCACAGGAAGACGGGCACGCCGGCCAGCCGGGCGACGCTGATCGCATTCGGGACGGTGAGGATGCGCTCATGCTGATCGCCGGGCACGGCAGCGTTCGCCTTCGCCTCACTGCCGGCTCGCGCCACGTGACGCCCCCTTGCTCGCGCTCGGTGCCGACCTTACCGGCCTGCCTCAGGTACCCGGCACCCGGTGGCTAGGCGGCGGACCAGCGCAGGGGAAGCTCGTCGATCCCGTAGATGCCCGCCACGCCGCCCAGCCGCGGCGCGCCGTCCAGAGCAAGCCCGGGCATGCGTGGCGCCAGGAACGCCAGCGCCTCCTCCAGTTCCGCTCTGGCCAGGTTGGCCCCGAGGCAGAAGTGCGGGCCGGCCCCGAACGTGAGCAGCCGGTCCTCCCGGCTGACCGTGATGTCGAAGCTCTCCCCGTCACCCCCGTCACCCCCGTCCCCGGCCTGTTCCCGGTTGGCCCGCTCGGCGCAGACCGCCACGATC
>DPMS01000168.1 GCA_003541285.1 Actinomycetota bacterium | reverse complement strand
GGCAAAGGCCGTCCCTTAGCCAAACCACTAAGCTAATTAGTCTGAAAAGTTCTCGCCAACCACAGCCGCATCAAGTGGCTGACGCGATCATCCGCCTTGTGAGACTATGGCGACACTATCCGCACACGCCGCTTTCCGGGCAATTAGGGCTCGGGTGCCGTTCCCAGGCAGCGGTGCGCCTATTTGATCATGTCCCCCCGAACACGGCTTGCATCAATAGGTTGGACTCCGTGGAGGTTAGGTCCCGTGGATCGATCGGATCACAGCAGCACGCCGCGCCCAGCAGACGGATTTGGGCGGCGCCAATTTCTTCGCGGGATTGCCGCCACCGGCGTAGTAGCGGGCGCCGGCGGCTTACTGGCCGCGTGCGGCGGGTCCAGCTCCAGCACCACCACGCAGCTGAGCCAGGCCAGCCGCGCCCCGCGGCGCGGCGGCAACCTGAAGCTGGGCCTGACGGGCGGCTCAAGCTCGGACACCGTTGACCCGCACAAGAGTCTCACCTACCTCGACACATCCCGCCTGCAGTCGCTCTACCAGCCCCTGGTCCAGCTCAACACCCAGGCTCAGATCGAGTATGTGCTGGCGGAGTCGATCACTGCGCATCAAGGGTCACTCTCGGAGTGGATCATCCGTCTCCGGCCCGGCGTCACCTTCCACGACGGCAAGGACTTCACCGCGGACGATGTCATCTTCACGTTCCGGCGGGTCTTCTCCAACGATTTCACGGGTAAGTTCGGGCTTGGCCCGATCGACCTGAAGAACACGAAGGCACTCGACAAGCTCACCGTGCTGGTGAAGATGACCAAGCCGTTTGCCAGCTTCGCCGAACAGCTGGCGGCATTCTGGTACAATCTGTACATCGCGCCTGCCGGCTTCAATCCGGCCAAGCCGGTCGGCACCGGAGCATTCATGTACCAAAGCTTCACGCCGGGCCAGCGCAGCGTATTCGTGCGTAACCCGCATTACTGGAAGTCCGGGCTCCCCTACGTGGATACCCTGACTCTCATCGATTTCAGTGACAACACCACCTTGCAGGATGCACTGTCCACCAGTGTTATCCACGGCGCCGGCGCACTTGACGGGCCGCAGATCGCGTCACTGGCCACCACCAGCGGCATCAAAACGGTCGTGTCACATTCCGGTGAGATCATCCCATTTACGATGCGTGTCGATCAGCCCCCCTTCAACGACGTCAACGTCCGGCAGGCACTGCGACTACTCGTCGACCGCCCGCAGATGATCGACTCGGCGCTGGACAGTTACGGGGTGGTCGCGAACGACCTCTTCTCCCCCTACGACCCCAACTTCGACCACTCACTGGTCCGTCCCGCCCAAGGCGACATCCAGCAGGCCAAGTTCCTGCTGAAGAAGGCCGGCCAGGAGGGCCTGACGGTGACCCTGACCACCTCGGCGGTGGCAACGGGCACCGTCGCGATGGCGACCGTGCTGGCCGCTCAGGCCAAGGCGGCAGGTATCACGATCAACATCAACAATGTCCCGCCCGGTGTCTTCTTCGGCCCCAACTACCTCAAGTGGCCGTTCGCTCAGGATTACTACAACTACTACCCCTACCTGTCCCAGGTAGCGGAGTCGATGCTGAATGGCTCGCCGTTCAATGAGACACACACCAACAACCCCCACTACACGAGCCTCTACAACCAGGCGAATGCGACCGCAAGCCCGTCGCTGCAAAAAGAGATCCAGTACGAGATGCAGCAGTTCGACTTCACCCAGGGCGGCTACATCATCCCGGCTTTCATCGATACGCTCGACGCCTATAGCGACAAGATAACCGGGTACTCGGCGGCAAAGGTTGGCCAGCCGCTGTCCAACTTCGACTTCGAGCATTTCGCATTCGTCGCCTGACCGCCCCGCAGCGCCAGGCAAGGACTGCCGGCCGAGCGACCGGGCAGGTCCCCACCCGAAAGCGACCGGGCAGGTCCCACCTGAAAATGGTGGGCCTGCCCGATCGAAGGTGGCCGGGTACGGCGGGCTTACCGGAACACCAGGCCCCTCACTGAGATCGTCGTCCTGATCATCCCGGTGCCGTACATCAGATCGGCCACCCGCTGGACCTGCCCGACACTCATGAATGTCGGGTACTGGCCGATCGTGACCAGCGCTGCTTCCCGTGCGGACATCCCCGGCAGCGTTCGCAGGACTGACTGCACGGCGCCGAGCTGGGCAGTGCCGGCCTTCGCCGCATTGAGTGCGGCCTGGAAGCCGCGCAGGGCCGCCGCATGACCGCTGGCAAAGCCGGCCGTGGTGAAGTACCCCGATAGCGGCAGGTTGGCGGTAACGCCGCTGCAAGCGTCAAACAGCTCGACCGCGCCGAGCTGGGTCTCGGCCTGCAGGACGTAGGGTTCTGTGGTCACGATCGCGCTGACCGTGTGATCGCGCAGGGCGCTGATCATGCTGCCAGGCGCCATGGCCTTCCACTGGACGCTGGAGGGGCTCACGCCGTCGCTTTGCAGAACCGACTCGGTCGCCAGCGTCTCGGTGTTGTACGGGGCATCGGCTGAGAAGGCGGCCAGCTCTGGCGGCGGAGTGGCGACCGCGGCACCCTCCAGGTCCTGTGGGGCTCTGATCGCCGAGCCGGGCAGGGTGAGAACCTCCATCAGGCCGGACGTCGCGTCGTACCCGTCCGTGATCAGCCGCAGCGGCTCACGGCCCGCGTGTGCCTGCATATAGAGCAGCCCGGCGTAGTCGCCGCTGACGACTTGCGCCTGACCGCTGGTTAACGCGGCGTAGGCCTGCCGGAGGGTCCCGTACGTCTGTACTGTCACGCTCACGCCACGCCGGGCGAACAGCCCGTCCCTGATAGCCACCTGCAGCGGGGCATCCTCAAACCCTGGCACGTCCGCAACCGTGATCTGCTGGCTCCCGGCCAGGCCCGACGAGATCCCTGGCACATGGCAGCCTGCCGCGAGCAATGTCAGCGAGACCGACACCGCTGTTATGCCCGACCGGCGCATCATGCCGCGACGGCTCATACGGGCCGCACTCTGAACAAGTCGAAGTCCCAATGAAGCTCCTCTCATGACCTATACCGAGAATAATTAGGACAAAGCAACATTTACGAAGTGTCCTAGTAGTTCCGGGGCTCTACTCCTGCTTAGGCTAGACGGCCGGCAAGAGCCATGCGCGCTATCGCCAAGACTCGCACGCCCTAAGGGAATATTCAGACAACAGCAGTATCACCTGCTCTCTAAAGGCATATTTAGATAAAAACAGCAACATGCAGTGTGAGACCACCCGGCCGGGCGTTAGAGTTGGCTCCTGACTCTGCCGCGGGGGGCCGCGCAGAATATGGCTGACCAGGAATATGGGAAGGCCATTCTGTCCGGCAGGGGTGCCCGCAACTCGGTGGGTGCTCGCCGCTTCCTGGGTGAGAGGTGCAGAGACTGTGCGGTCCAGGCTAGGGAAAACGGGCAGCGCGGCCCCGAACGCAATCCGGCGATCATCGGGGCAGGCTGCCATGACACCGCCAGATGTGGCTCATGGCCAGGGCCGCCCCCCCGAAGGCGCACTGGGTAATCCCGGTGCAGCGGGGAACGGCAGCGCGCCGCCCGCCGGCCCGCCCGCCGCCCCGGCGCGGAACGTCTTACGTTATGCGCTGAAGAACTGGCGGGTGCGGTCCCGCCTCCTGCTGCTGGTCGTACTGCCCACGTCAGCCGCGGTGATCCTCGGCTGCGTCAGTGTGGCCTCCTCCGTGCGCAGCGCCGTGGCATACCAGCGGGTGGAGCAGTTCTCCACGCTGGGTGGCGAGATCACCGGCCTGATCCATGCGCTGCAGGCCGAGCGCGAGGACACCATCAGGTACATAACGATGGGCCCGGGGGCGGACGGCCGCGGCTCGCCACGGACCGCGGCCGCACTCGAACTGGCTGTCCTCGCCCAGGACTACCGCGCAACCGATCAAAACGCGTCCCAGGTGCGGAGCCTGGCCGGGGCCATCGGCAGCTCCTACCCAGCGCTGGCGCAGCAGGAGGCGCAGGCAGCGATCATCGCGATCGATGGGCTTGGAGCCCTGCGCAGTGCCGCGACCAGCACCCAGATCCCCTCGCTGGTGGTGATCCAGAAGTACGCCAGGACGATCGACCAGCTACTCGCGCTCGAGGATGAGATCGCAACGGGCAGCAATGACGCGGCGCTGGCCGACACCGTCCGCGTCGTGGACCATATCTCCAGCATGAAGGAAGAGGTGTCGCAGGAGCAGGCGATCCTCACCTCGGCCCTCACGCCGGACCTGGTGGGCGCGACCAAGTTCCAGCCCGGCCAGCTCACCGCCCTCAACTCTGCACAGGCAGAGCAGCAGGCTGACGTGGCACAGTTCAGTCTCACCGCCACGGGCGGCCAGCGTCAGCTCTACAACAGCGCGCTGTCATCGGCTACAGCCGACCGGGCGCAGGCGCAGGTGCAGCAGGCGATCGCGCTGGCGGTCGGCGGCAGCTCCTCGGCAGAGAACCCGGTCTTCACCAACGCCGCCAACGGTTCCGCATACCTGGTGGCCAGCCTGCGCACCGTTGAGCAGGGATTCATGTCCTCGATCATCGGGCAGAGCGGGTCGCTGCGGGACGAGGCGATCAGGTCGGCGGTCATTGAAGGTATCGGCGTGCTGGTGGTGCTGGCCCTGGCGCTGGTGTTCACCGTGGCCGTGGGCCGCTCCATGACCAGCCCGCTGCGCAGGCTCCGGACCGGGGCACTGGAAGTGGCCGGGGTGCGGCTGCCGGAGACCGTCCGCCTGATGAGCGGGGGCGACGGCGTCGGCGTGCCACTGGAGGTCGAGCCGATCGACGTGGACTCCGCCGACGAGATCGGGGAGGTCGCGCGGGCGTTCGACCAGGTCCACCGGGAGGCGGTGCGGCTGGCGGCCAACGAGGCGGCGCTGCGCGGGAACGTCAACGCCATGTTTGTGAACCTCTCCCGCCGCAGCCAGTCGCTGGTGGAACGCCAGATCCGCCTGATCGACGACCTGGAGCAGGGCGAGCAGGATTCCGAGCGGCTCGCGAACCTGTTCCAGATGGACCACCTTGCCACCCGGATGCGCCGTAACTCCGAGAACCTGCTGGTTCTCGCTGGCCACGAACTGTCCAGGCGGTGGACCGAACCGGTGGCGCTGATGGACGTGCTGCGGGCGGCAGTGTCGGAGATTGAGCAGTATGAGCGCGTCACACTGAAGGTCCAGCCCGGTATTGCGGTCCGCGGGCAGGCGGTCAACGACGTTGTGCACCTGCTGTCCGAGCTGGCCGAGAACGCGACGACGTTCTCCCCCGCAGATACACCGGTGACCATATCGGGTCACCTGCTCAACAGCGGTGGCGCGCTGCTGGACATCACCGACCAGGGCGTTGAGATGGATGCCGAGGAGATGGCTCATGCCAACTGGCGGCTGGACAACCCCCCGGTGGTGGATGTCGCGGTCTCCCGCCGGATGGGCCTGTTCGTGGTCGCCCGGCTCGCCGCCAGGCACGGGATCCGCGTCCGGCTACGGCCCGCTTCCACGGGAGGCCTGACCGCCCTGGTGTGGCTTCCCAACGAAGCGATCACGCGCGAGACCCTCGATTCCACCCTGAGCTTCCGCCGGTTCCAGCCACCCACGGCTGGTGCTACGGCCAGAAAGACGGGAACGGGTCCGGCTGCCGGTGAGGAGGGTGAGCATGCGGCTACCGCGCGGGCGGTATCGGCTGCGCGCGTGGCGCGGTTCGGGCCGTCCCGGCCTGAGACCGTTGACGCGGCCGGGGCGGCCGGGGC
>DPMS01000452.1 GCA_003541285.1 Actinomycetota bacterium | reverse complement strand
AACGCCGTGCTGCGGCTTGATCCGCGGACCGACCGGGCGAGCCAGGCCTTGTCCGATCCCGGTGCGTCGCTCACCGGCGTTGCGTTCGGGGCGGGCAGCCTGTGGGTCGAAGACGCCGCTGGCCTCCTGCGGGTGGATCCGGTCACCGGCAAGGTCACGGCCAGGATCGGGGCCCATGCCGCTGTGCTGTCCTTCGGGGCGGGGGCACTGTGGGCACTGAGCGGCCTCGGTGGCGGGTTGCTGGTCAGGATCGACCCGCAGGCGAATACGGTGCGGACATTTCCCCTCCCGGCAGGCAAGACCTGGGGCCTGGCGGCGGGCGAGGGTGCCGTGTGGGTCTCGGCGGCCTGCCCGGCTTCGGATTGCTTGCTGCGAGTCGACCCGGCCACCGGGCGGGTGGTCGCACGCGTCTCGGGCAATCACCTGTTCGGCCAGGTCGCCGTGGGTGATGGCGCCGTCTGGGCGTCCGACGGGGCAGCGGTGGCCCGGATTAGCCCGCGAACAGACCGGGTGACGGCAACGGCCCCGCTACTTTCACCGCCTCTCGTTTCCGGCCCTTCACCGATCCCTAACGGATCGGGGTTGCTGGCGGTCGCACCGGGAGTCGTCTGGGTGACGAGGGCGGGGAACGCGCGCCAGGCGAGCGTGCTGCGCATTGACCCTCGTACAGGCCGTTTGACCGGCCCCGGCATGCGAGTCGGCCGTCGGCCGCAGGCCGTTGCCGCGTCCGGCACCACCCTGTGGGTGGTGACCGCCGAGGGCCTGGCCAGGGTCGACCTGGTCACCTGCGCGCACGACCGGTGCGCACGGCCGGCTCCGCGGGCCTCGTTGCCGACGGCTCAGGCTCCCGCCTGGCTGGATTCGCTACAGATGGTCTCGGCCCAGGACGGCTGGGCGCTGACACGGACGGGCAACCCGGCCAGCTCCTCCCCCGCCGCGCTCGTGCCCGTGCGCAGCACCGATGGTGGGCGCATCTGGGCGCCCGTGACACCTGCCGGGGCGAAGCCACTGCTGATCCCGAGCCGCAGTGGCGTCGTGTTGTCGGCCCTGCCGGCGAGCCGAGCGTGGCTCGCGGTGACGCTCGCGCGTTTGCAGGCCGGCTTTGGCGGCACACAGCCAGCGTTGATCGAGGTGTTTGGTACCACTGATGGGGGGCGCACCTGGACCCGGTCAGTCCCGTTTCACGCCCCCGGCGACGCCCGCTGGCTCAGTTTCAGCGATCCTGTGCACGGCTGGCTGCTGCAAGATCTCGGCGCCGCCATGGGAAACAACCCCGTGCGGTTGTACCGCACCACCGATGGTGGCCTGCGCTGGTCGCTCATCGCAGCGAGCCCGCACTGGAACCAGACCGGGGCCAGCCCAAGCGGCCTGCCGAGCGCCTGTGACAAGACCGGACTCTCGTTCGCCACCCCCATGGACGGCTGGCTGACCGGTGCCTGCTTCTCCCTGGCCGACGCGGTGCTGGCCACCCACGACGGCGGCACCCACTGGGCACCGCAGGCACTGCCGCTGCCCGCGAACGCCTGCATGCCAGACGGTTGCTTCATCTCCCCGCCACAGTTCTTCGGGAGCACCGGATTCCTCACGATCATGCGTGGCGAGAAGGCTTCTTACCTGCTTGTCACCCGGGACACCGGCACGACCTGGCACGCCGTAGCGGTTCCGCAAGCCGTCGGGTCGTTCGGCCCGGCCCAATTCTTCAGTGCCCGGCAAGGACTGCTCATCCCGGGACTGCATACCCGGGGCCGGGTGTTCTATCTGACCTCCGATGGCGGCCAGACCTGGACGCCGGTCCGCCAGGGAATCCGCTTCCAGACCGACATGACGGTGCACTTCGTCAGCCTGAACGCTGGCTTCGCCTGGAACCCCAACACCTCCGGCGCGCCGCCCATCTACGCCACCACCAACAGCGGCCGGACCTGGACCTGGTACCTCCCACAGCTTGCGCGAGGCAGCGCTGGAACTGCGGCCGACGGCTAGCCGGTCGCGGACCGGCTACCACCAGGGAGAGCCTGTCACCCGCCCGGTCTGCCGACGATCAGCCGTTGCCGGCCATCGAGAATGGCCGCACAACGGTCCAGGCGATCAGTTGCGGGTAGGAGACGTAGCCGTAGTAGGAGCGGTCATAAGCGGGGGCCGCGAGCGCTCCGAGGGGGCCCCGGTGGCGCTATCGGGCGATCCGGCCGGGCCATTTACGCTTCGCGGCCAGTGCTTTGTGTGCAAGACGCGCCCGGGCCGCCGTTCGGCGCGGGTTAGAGCCGCGCCTAAGTGATCGCTCTGCACGGCGCAGAACGGGCCGATCTGCTTGCCCGCGGACGTCCTGTCGTGCCTGTTGAGCGATCGTGGCGTGAGCGGATGCGCAGGCTAGCCCGAGCGCACCCGCAGGCGCTACAGCGTCGGCACCGTCCCGCGCCGCGGGCGCTGGTCATGCCAGTTGCGAGGCTGTGCCCCACGCCGCCGGCAGCGGTCCGCAGGACGCGGAGCTCGGCCCGGCAGGTGGTCGGCTCAGGCCCGCGTCGATGCCGCCCTGGTTGCCATGTACGGCGGAGTATTGCCTGGTGCTGCGATGCAGCAGGCAGACGACAGCCGCAAGCGAAAGGCCCGCGCCGGCTGCCGCGGCGAGCCCGCCAGCGCCCGCCACAAGACCGCCCGAGAAGTTGGAGCCGGCGGCCCACATCGCACCCAGGGAGGTCATCGCGATCTCGACGCCGATCGCCGTTTTCCGTGCCCCCTTGCTGCCGCGCGCCAGGGCGCGCGCCAGCACGATCTCTCCGGTGGCGAAGCCGACGGTGAGCGCGCCAGCGAACACCGCGAGCGCGAGCGCCACTACCGCGTTCACGTTTGCCAGGATGTCTATCACAGCGACAACCGCGCCGATGACCATCAACAGCGCGAGCCCGCCCCAGATGAGGCCCTGCAGCCACAGCAAGCCCCATGCGTACCGAACGGGCAGCGGCATTAGCCTGCCAGCCTCGGATCCTCCCGATTCCGGATCGAGAGGCGATTCCACGCTGGGATACTCCGCCATGCCTGCGAGGCTAACACCGGCGCGGGCTTCAGCCAGGGACTTCTCGGAGCTAGAGCACAGGACGTGGGGCGGTGTGACCGGCGCACGTCATAGCGCCAGTCGCGCGTCATGAGACAGTGCGCATCGCTCACGCCGTTTCTGCGGCAACGTCAGATCATGCCGCAGCGCGTCCGGCCTGCTGGAGGTGCAGATCGGGGCGATTTGTGTCAGCAGTCAGGTGTCCCGATGCCGCAGCTATCCGCGGGCCGGTTCCCCTCAGGTGCCAGGCCATTACCGGTGGCTCTGTTCGGTAATGTGCGGGAGGCGGATGAAAGTGCCTGGTGGCCGTGGGAGGCGCGCGGTGATGGGCGTGGCGATGTTCCTGCTGGTCCCGCTGGCCGGTTACGCGGGGCTGTGGCTGGCCGGGATCGTGGTGTTCCTGGTCTTTTTCAGGCTCTGGCACGTGCCGGTGGATCCCCGGCGGCCGGCGGAGATGATCAGGAGGCTGCCCGCGCTGGTAGTGGTGGCCGCGGTGCCGCTGTGCGCCTTCGTGTCGTTCTTCGTGACGGCAAGCGCCGCGCTGCCGGCCCAGGTGACCGCCGGGCAGGCTGCCCTTTCCGGAGTCGCCTGCCTGGCCTGGACCGTCGCCTTGGACCTGCTGATCACCGTCGCCGGCGAGAAGATCGACATCCGGGCCTTCCCGCTGAACGCCATGTACCTGGCTGCCTGGGCGGTTATCATCCCGGCCGTGATGCTCGCCAGATTGTGACACGTCCCGGCCGCATGACCAGGCGAGCCGTTGAACCGGCACACCTGATGGCCACCCGCTTCCGTTCGCGATGGTCATGGTGGCGCGCCCGCCAGGACGTTCGCTCCATCGCTCGCCAGATCAGAAAGCCAGCGCGGGCTGCCGCCTGCCGGGGGCGGGCCTGCCTGGTCCGGTAGCGGGGTTGTTCCGGGTAGCCCGGTGTCCGGTTGCCCGGGGCTGAGGGCCGCTCCTTGGATCGGCGGCAGTCTTACCAGCAGGTCGCGGCGATGTCCGCAGCTATCTGCCTGGCTGGCGTTGCGGTGCTGCGCCGCCGATCAGTGCGCCGCGCAGTCACCGTGGCGATCAGCGACCCGGCCGGCCTGGCCGGGCCCGCCAGCTTGGCCGCAGCGGCGGCGGTCCTGCAACGCGGGCTGATGCGCATCCGTTATCCGTGACAGCCCCCAGCCTGCCAGGCCAGATGGGAAACAGACAGCCGTCGGTACCCGCTGGGTGAGGCCTGGCCCCGTCTTGACGGTCGCAGACATTTGTATAATAATTAGTACATGCGTATAGCCGCGGGCGACCGGAAGACGGCAGCGATCATCAGGGACGCCGCGATGGAACTTTTCGCCGAGCGCGGCACATCCGGGGTAACGGTCCGTGAGATCGCGTCGAAGGCCGGGGTGTCCCCCGGCCTCGTCACCCACCACTTCGGCACCAAGGCCGCGCTGAAGGAGGCCGTGGACCGCCGCGTGTCCCAGGAGTTCGGCGAGATGCTCGGCCAGCTCGGCCACATCGGGCAAGAAGGCGTGGCCACCTCGCTGGCGGCACAATTCGCCGGCCGGCTGGAGCGAGAGCCGACCCTGGCAGGTTATGTCCGGCGCCTGCTCGTCGACGGAGGCGAGCAGGCCGACAGGCTCTTCGCGCAGATGTTCGAGACGACTCTCCGGGAGTTGCGATCGCTCGCCGGAGCGGGGATCGCCAGGCCTGCTGACGATGAGCACGCGCGGGCAGCGTTCTTGCTCGCCAACGATCTGGCCCTGGTCGTGCTTCGCCGTCAGATCGAGCACGTGGCGGGAATCGACCCACTCGCCGGGGAAGGGCTCATCCGCTGGTCCGCCGTGGCCTTGGACGTCTACACCAGGGGCCTGTTCACCCCTTCGGCTCCTGCTTCTGCGCCTGCACAGGCGGGCCGGCTTCCCGGGTCACCCGGATGACTCGCGCCACCACGACCCTCATTCCCGCGAAGGCACACTCTCCTGCCCGCACACTGGCCGGTCTTGACACCGATGGTTCGCAGCTAGCCGGAAGACGGAGGTATGTGGCCATGGAGAACCTCGCAATCACCAGTCCCTGGGGGGAGCGGCGCCGGTGAGCTAGCGAAGCTGCTTGAGCCCGGGTGGCCTGGCAATTGAGGTTCTCAGACACCCCGGCCGGGACGGGCTCACACACATCGGAGAACCAGCAGAGGGGGCGTCCCAATGATCAACGTTTCGGCTGCAGACCGGATCATGTATGAGTGCGGTCTCGAGGTGCTGCATCCGGGCGGAAGGCAAAAGACCGATGAAATGGCTCGCGCATGCATGATCGGACCGCACGCTAAGGTGCTGGACATTGGTGGCGGACGCGGCACGACAGCCTGCTATCTCGCGCGCACGTTTGCCTGCGAGGTCGTCGGCATCGACGTATCGCCCGACATGGTAGAGGCAGCTCAGCGCCAGGTGAGAAG
>DPMS01000853.1 GCA_003541285.1 Actinomycetota bacterium | reverse complement strand
AGCTCCTGGATGATCTTGCCGTTGCCGCGGACCGGCCCGTCCAGCCGCTGCAGGTTGCAGTTGATGACGAAGGTGAGGTTGTCGAGTTCCTCCCGGGCGGCAAGCCCAATCGCCCCCAGTGCTTCCGGCTCATCCATCTCGCCGTCACCCAGGAACGCCCACACGTGCGAGCGGCTGGTGTCGGCCAGTTCGCGGGCGAGCAGGTAGCGGTTGAAGCGAGCCTGGTAGATGGCGTTGATCGGGCCCAGGCCCATGGAGACGGTGGGGAACTCCCAGAAGTCGGGCATCAGCCGGGGATGCGGGTAGGAGGGCAGGCCGCCACCGGGGTGGGACAGTTCCTGGCGGAAACCGTCGAGCTGCTGCTGGGTCAGCCGGCCTTCCAGGAAGGCACGGGCGTAAATGCCCGGGGCGGCGTGCCCCTGGAAGAAGACCTGGTCCCCGGACTCGCCGTGGTCCTTGCCCCGGAAGAAGTGGTTGAAGCCGACCTCGTACAGGCTCGCCGCCGAGGCATACGTCGCGATGTGGCCGCCGACTCCCAGGCCCGCCCGGTTCGCCCGGGACACCATGACAGCCGCGTTCCACCGGATGTAGGCCCGGATCCGCCGTTCCACGTACTCGTCCCCGGGGAACCAGGGCTCACGCTCGGGCGGGATCGTATTGATGTAGTCGGTGCTGCGCAGGCCCGGCACGCCGACCTGCTGCTCGCGCGCCCGCTCCAGCAGGCGCAGCATGACGTACCTGGCCCGGCCCCGGCCCCGGGTCCGGACCACGGTGTCGAACGAGTCCAGCCATTCCCTGGTCTCGTCCGGGTCGATGTCCGGCAACTGGGTGGGAAGGCCGTCGCTGATGATCGAGAAGCGCTGACGTCCAGCAGCCACGGGGTATCCCGCCTTCCGCGATGGTGGGCGGCTGGTCGCCGCCTGCCGTGAACGGGGGTGGCCGGTCGCCACCCCCGCTGATCATGAGTTGTCCAGACCAATTCTGGTACCTGCGCTCCGGAAACGCATCCCCACCCGGAGGCGGTGGCCGCAGGCGGTCAGTTGCCGCCACGTGGGGGCGAACCCGGCCCTCCCCGGCGGTGGCCCGTCGTGACAGGCTAGGTAGTACACCGGAGGTGCACAGCAGGGCACATCCTCAGGCTATGTGAGATACACAAGCGGGGGTCAAGGCTCAGCGAGAGGGGCGCGGCATGCAGGCAACAGTGGGAGACCGGCTCCACATTCACGGGCATAACGTCGGCGACCCGGACAAGATGGGCGAGATCGTCGAGGTACACGGGAAGCAGGGGGAACCGCCTTACCTGGTCCGTTTCGACGACGGTCACACCGGGCTGGTGTTCCCTGGCCCGGACGCGGTGATCGAGCATCCGGCCCGGCCCGGCGGGAGCCGCAAGGCAGGACCGGGCGGCACGGCCGGTGGCGCCAAAGCCGGGGGCGGGTCGGCCCCAAAGAAGACCGGCAGGTAGGGCGGGCTTGCTGCGGGAGCAGCCAGGGTCAGGGTAGCCCGGGTACACCCGTCAGGTTGCGGCAGGTGGCCGGCGTTGGAACAGTCGTTTGGTATGAAGACTGAACTGATCGGCATCCGGACCGGCGCCCGGGAATCCGTGCACGACATCACGGCGGCATGTGCGCGGTTCACCAAGGACGCCTCCGGCGGGGCGGATGGGCTGCTCCACGTGTTCGTCCCGCATGCCACCGCGGGCCTCGCGCTGATGGAACTCGGATCCGGCAGTGACGCGGACCTGCTGACTGCGCTGGCAGCCCTGCTGCCCGCCGATGACCGGTGGCGGCACGCGCATGGGTCCCGCGGGCACGGCAGGACTCACGTCCTGCCCGCTTTCGTGACACCCTTCCTGGTCATCCCCGTGCTTGCCGGGCGGATGGCGCTGGGCACCTGGCAGTCGGTCGCACTCGTCGACCTGAATGTGGACAATACGGACAGACAGGTGCGACTTTCGTACCTCGGATGACTCGCGAGCGGGAATGGGAACCCTCGGGATCCGGGCGGTTTTCACTTCGAGGCCGTTTGGCACTTGCGCAGGGGGCCGACCCAGTGTGGACTGTGCGGGCAAGCAGTGCCGACGCGGCGGCTGCAGTGGCTGGCGTACGGCCGGGGCAGATGCCGGCCGGATAGCCACAAGCGGAGACGGTGCCGCGGGAAGGGATCTGAGGAGGAGTCAGTGAGCGCGACCGCGCGCCAGGCGCAGGATCAGCAGGGCCTGGCCGAGAGACTCGGCATCAAACCGGGTCAGGTGGTGCAGGAGATCGGCTTCGACGACGACTGCGATCAGCAGTTGCGGAACGCCATCAGCCAGCAAAAAGACACCGAACTTGTTGATGAGGACTACGACGACGTCGTCGACGTGGTCCTGCTGTGGTGGCGGGACGGGGATGGTGATCTCGTCGATGCCTTGGTGGACGCGCTCACGCCGCTCACCGACGGCGGCTACATCTGGCTGCTCACTCCCAAGGCCGGCCGGGACAACCACGTGGAGCCCAGCGAGATCGGCGAGGCAGCACCCACCGCGGGACTGTCCCAGACCTCGAGCCTGAGCGCCGGCCGGGACTGGCTGGGTACGCGCCTGGTCGCGCCGAGGGCGCGCCGCTAGCGGCACCGCCGTGCGTTGTGGCGGCTGCTGGCTTCGGCTCGCCCGAGTCTGGTCCTGACCGTATGCAGGCGGCCCGGCCGTCGGTGGCAGACTTGGCTCATCCGGTGCCCTGAGCACGCAGGCGTGCGCCCGGGCGCAAATGCCTCATGCTGCGGAAAGGACCAGCAAATGGCGGTGGAGGTGGGCCAGGAAGCCCCCGATTTCGAACTGAAGGACCAGCATGGCCAGCCTGTCCGGCTGTCAAGCTTCCGGGGTGCGAAGAATGTGGTGCTGGTGTTCTATCCGCTCGCGTTCAGCGGCGTGTGCACCGGGGAGCTGTGCGCGCTGCGGGACGAATTCCCCGAGATCTCGCGCGAGGACGTGGAACTGCTGACGGTTTCGGCGGACTCCACGTTCGTGCTCCGGAAGTGGTCGGACACGGAGAACTTCGGGTTCGGCCTGCTATCGGACTTCTGGCCGCACGGGGGGGTCGCGACCCTCTACGGTGTGTTCGACGAAGACAAGGGTGTGGCCACGCGCGGCACGTTCGTCATCGACAAGGCCGGCGTGGTCCGGTGGAAAGTAGTCAACCCGATCCCTCAGGCGCGTGACATCGCTGAATACCAGAAGGCAATAGCCGATCTGGACTAGGTGCCACGCTCGGGGGACAGCGAAGAAGGCGGGACACGATGCCCTGCTATCGCTGTGGTGCGCGGCAAGTGGATCCTGACCGCGGGCACAGTCCGTGGCAGCGCGGGGTCCGG
>DPMS01000711.1:2806-36841 GCA_003541285.1 Actinomycetota bacterium | reverse complement strand
CTCGGAGTCGATGCCCTGGATTTGATTCACTTCCGCCCGCCAGCGCATGGTCCGCAGTGACGCGTCGCTGTGGGCGAGGGTGAGATGACCGCGCCGGGAGAACATCACGTTGTACCCAAGGCTGGCCGCCAGCTGGTCGTAGAGCTGAAGCGACCGGTCGTAGAAGCGGACCCCCTCCGGGGTGAGATAGTTCGAGCGCAGGATGGCCGTGCTGCGCCCCGAGCCACCGCCACCGATATAGCCCTTGTCGAGGACCGCGACATTGGTGAGGCCATGATTGGCGGCCAGGTAGTACGCGGCCGCCAGGCCATGCACGCCGCCACCGATGATGACCACGTCATAGCTGCGCTGCAGGGGATGTTCCTGCCACACCCGCGGCCACGGCTCACCGGACAGGCCGTGGCGCAGCAAAGTGAACGCGGAGTACCTCGGCGGCCGGCCGGTTCTGCGGCGGCCGGCGGTGGCGCGGGCTGCTTCCACGGCGTTTCCTCCCTAGGATGCCGGACCACCGACCGCGTGGCGATTTCATCTAACCGGGAGCATACGACCAGTATGAAACTATGTCCACTGCCAGTGGACATAACCTCTGTCCGCGCCGACAGGCGCCCTGACGGGCTCAGGCCGAGGGCGTGATCGACTTGAGTGAGAGGAACTGGATCGGCAGTTCGACCAGTGCGACCGGGCCATGCGGGACCCCGCCGATGAACTGCAACGCGTCACCCGACTCGAGCAGGTACCGGGAGCTGCCGTACCCGTACTCCATGCGGCCGGCCAGCATGTAGATCAGCTCGGTCCCGGCGTGCTGATAGAGCGGGAAGGAATCGCTGCGCTCGGTCAGCGTCACCAGCACCGGCTCGAGGGTGTTGTTGGGCGCCCGCATGATCCCGAGCGAAAGGTAGCGGCGCCCCGCCCCGGACCACTTGTGCTCGATGTCGAGTCCCTTGCCGGCCTTGACATAGAGCACGTCCTGCTCTTCATTCAGGCCACGGAAAAACGCGGTCACGGGCACCTGAAGAGCTTCCGACAAGCGGGCGAGCGTGGCCAGGCTTGGCGACGCCTGGGCATTCTCGATCTTTGAAAGCATGCCCTTGGACATCCCGCAATGGGCGGCGAGCTGCCCCACCGTCCACCCAAGCTGCAGCCGGGACTCCCGCACGCGCTGGGCAATCACCGCACCCAGCGCCTCCTCCAGCTCTTCGGGAGGCCTACGGGGCTGAACGGGAGAAGCACCGTGGTGCTCGGCCAGGTCGGCGATGCGCGCCACCACGGCTGCTCCTTTCATGGGAATCGGGTGCGCTCAGTACGGTGTCAGCCGGTTTCCCCGGTGGACCCCCGGCAACAACGCTGCTGGCGAGATCAGTACCCGCCTGCACGCAGGGTTACTTTACCTGCAAGAAACAAGAGTGCGCCCGAGGGGACCGTCGCGTTCCCCGGGCCTGGTTCCTCAAATGAGACGTTTCTTACTCGATGTGAACGGGTGACTTTCCGGCCACCCAGCCGATTGCTACCGGCACGACCGCCGGAGCCGACGGAACGGACCGGTCGCGGACTGCCGCTACCACCCGCACTGCGTCGAGCGCAGTCCCGGCGTCATGCGCACGCACGCCCCAGGCACCGGCCGCCGCCGCGAGCACGGCGACCGCGGCGCTCACCCCGTCCCGCTTCCCGGCAGGACCTTCCGGTCTGGCCGGGCCGACCAGGACCGGACGCCCAAGCTGGTGAAACGCGCCCAGGTCGGCCAGCAACTGCCAGTTGTGCTCATCTGTCCTGGCGAAGCCCAGGCCAGGATCGACGATCAGCCGCTCGAGGGCGATGCCTGCCGCGGTCGCCGCAGCGATACGGCGCGTCAGCCCTGCCATGACCTCAGCGACCACCGTGCGGTCAGCCACGCGTGGCACCGCGGCGATGTTATGACCCCACCAGTGCATGACGACGTACGGAACCTTGTACCCGGCCAGCAAGGGCAGCATCGCGGGGTCGGCGAGCCCTCCGCTCATATCGGTTACCATCCCGGCACCGGCCTCGATTGCGGCCTCGGCGGCCCGGGCACGGACGGTGGCGATACTGACGAACGCGCCCGCCCCTGCGAGGGCCGTGACCACGGGGAGCATGCGCCGCCGCTCTTCGGCCAGCGGCACCGGGGCCGCTCCGGGGCGCGTGGACTGTCCACCAACATCGATGATGTCGGCACCCAGCCGCATGAGTTCCATCCCGCGCTCGACGGCCTGCTCGGGATGGAAGGACTTCCCTACGTCAGAGAACGAATCCGGCGTGACGCTGACCACGCCGACCACCAGGCACCGCCCGGGCACAGGCCCTCCGTGCGGGTGAGGAACCGGGCCCGCCGCCACTGTGGCGGGCGCGGACATGGGCATCGTGACGTCCCGTGGCATGACCACCCCCAGTCGCCCACCCGGCAGCGTGCACCCGTTGGGGCCCAAAGACCGGCGCGTTCCGTTCACAGCCGGCACCAGGGAGAGCATCAGGAAACAGTAACGACTATCAGTGAACGATGCATTAAGCCGCCGCGTCAACCGCCTCCAGTCCGCTATCCGCCGGTTCCCGCCGGCCTCCCACGAGCGCCTGTTCACACTGCGGTCAGCCTGCGCTAATGTGAGCGGCCACGGGCTGGGGCGCCGCACCGCACCGCTCGCCCGCCAGGGCTGGCCGGCAGACTGTTGACGCGCAGCACCATCACAGCGACAATGTTCCACGTAGTGAAACATCGTATCTTCTTCATAAACTCGACCCGGGACTAGTTCCCCGTCTGGACTACGGCCAGCCCCATGGGAGGAGCACGGCGAGGAATGTGCGGGATCATCGGCCTCCACCTCAAGAACCACGGTCTGGAGCCGCGCCTGGGCGAGTTGCTGACGATGATGCTCGAGGCGATGACAGCGAGGGGCCCTGACTCGGCTGGTATCGCCGTCTACGCGGACCGGGACGCAGCCCCGGGGTCCCCTGAACCGGCCATGCGGTACTCGCTGCGCTCTGACGAAACCACCGAGTGGGATCTGCTCGGCAAGGGAATCGCCACCGAAACGGGCAGCGAGGTGACGGTGCAGCAACTGGCCGGTGACCTGGCTGTCCTGATCTCACCGGCGGATGAGGCATCGTTCCTGACCGCACTGCGGCGGGTGGGCCCCCACGTCGCGGTGGCCGGCTACGGCCGGGCGATGGTGGTCGTCAAGGACGTCGGCGCTCCCGCGGAGATATGCTCGCGGTACGGCATCCCCGGCTGGGCGGGCTACCAGGGGATCGGTCACACCCGGATGGCGACGGAGTCTGCGGTGACCACTGCTCACTCGCACCCGTTCGCCCCCGCGGCCGACCTCGCGCTCGTGCACAACGGGTCGTTCTCGAACTATGCGACAGTCCGGCGCAGGCTGGCGCGGTCGGGCATCCACTGCGAGACCGACAACGACTCCGAGGTCGCCGCCCGGCTGGTGGCATCCCGCATGGCGCAGGGTGCCGGTCTCGATGACGCCCTCCGGCACGTGATGAAGGAGATGGACGGGTTCTACACGCTCCTGGTTTCCACCCGGACGCAGTTCGCCGTCGTCCGGGACTCGTTCGCGTGCAAGCCGGCCGTCATCGCGCAGACAGACGACTACGTGGCCATGGCTTCCGAATACCAGGCGCTCGCGAGGCTTCCCGGCATCGCCGATGCCGAGGTGTTCGAGCCGGTGCCCGAGGAGACCTACCTATGGAACCGGTGATCCTCAGCTGTGCTGAGCTCAGCACCCGCGAGATCAACATGGCCCTGGCCACGCTCCCCGACGGCTCCTGGGCCAGGGTGACCGAGCCGCACGGCCGCCACAACCTCGCGGTCGGCCTGGCCAACCGCATCACCATCGATATCGCGGGAAACGCCGGCTACTTCATCGGCGCCCTGGGGACGGGCCCCGATATTGTCATCGACGGCTTCGTCGGCTGGTCGGTCGGCGAGAACCTGATGGAGGGGACGGTTCGCGTCAAGGGCAACGCCTCTGAATGCGCCGGCGCATCGGGCCACGGCGGGACGATCATTATCGAGGGCAACGCCTCATCCCGGGCAGGCATCTCCCTGAAGGGCGGGACGATTCTCGTCGCGGGCGACGTCGGGCACATGAGCGGGTTCATGGCCCAGGCCGGAACCATGCTCATCGGCGGGGACGCCGGGCATGCGCTGGGCGACTCCCTGTACGAGGCTGTCATCTACGTGGCCGGTAAGGTCGCCTCGCTCGGCTCCGACGCCAGGATCAAAGCACTCACCGATGAGGACATCCGCGTCGTCAAGGAACTGGCGAAGCTCGGCGGCTTCGATCACATCGAGCCTGAGAACGTCACCCGGATCGGCTCCGCCCGCGAGCTGTACAACTTCGACGCGCTGAAGGACCAGAAATACTGATGGACGATAGCCGCCGACCCGGCCTGCCCATGGACGCGCACCGCGCCAGCCAGATCTTCCCGCCGGCCGTCATCGCGCAGATCCAGCGGGCGGCAGCCGAAGGCCACTACGAAATCCGCGGCTGGGGCGCCAAGCGCTCCCTCCCCTCCTTTGATGACCTGCTGTTTCTCACTGCATCGCTCACCCGGTACCCGCTGGAGGGCTACCGGGAAAAGTGCGACATGAAGACGGTCCTCGGTACCCGGTATGCCAGTAAGCCGCTGGAACTGGACATCCCGATCACGATCGCGGGCATGAGTTTCGGCGCCCTGTCGGCGCGGGCCAAGATGGCGCTCGGGAAGGCAGCGACCGCGACCGGGACCTCGACGACCACCGGTGACGGCGGCATGATCGGCGAGGAACGGACGGCCTCCAGGCTGCTGGTCTACCAGTGCCTGCCGTCCCGGTACGGATTCAGGCCGGAAGACCTGCGCCAGGCTGACGCGATCGAGGTCGTCATCGGCCAGGGTGCCAAGCCAGGTGGCGGGGGCCTGCTGCTCGGCCAGAAGGTGAGCGAGCGGGTGGCCTCGATGCGGACGCTGCCGCCCGGTGTCGATCAGCGCTCCGCCTCCCGCCATCCCGACTGGGTGGGCCCCGACGATCTGCGGATCAAGATCGAGGAATTGCGCGAGGCGACCAACTGGGAGAAGCCGATCTACGTGAAGTTCGGCGCCACCCGGGTCATCAACGACGTCAAGCTCGCGGTCGAGGCGGGCGCGGATGTCGTCGTCGTGGACGGCATGCAGGGCGGGACGGCGGCCACGCAGGACTTCTTCATCGAGCACACCGGCGTCCCCACCCTGCCCGCGGTACGGCTGGCGGCGGAGGCGTTGCGGGATATCGGCATGGAAGACGAGGTACAGCTCATCGTGTCGGGCGGGATCCGCACCGGGGCTGATGCCGCCAAGGCGCTCGCACTCGGCGCGGACGCCGTCTCGGTCGGGGTCGCCCCGCTGATCGCCCTGGGCTGCAACAGCCCCACCTACTGGCAGGACGGAGACGATCACGACGCCTCCAGCGACTACCAGGAGCTGGGTACCGGTGCCGGTTACTGCCACCACTGCCACACCGGTCGCTGCCCGGTCGGCGTCGCCACCCAGGATCCCGGACTCGAGCAGCGGCTCGACGTCGAGCGCGGCGCCCGCCAGGTCACCAACTACCTCAAGGCGATGGCGATGGAACTTGCCGCACTCGCGCGCGCGTGCGGCAAGTCCAGCGTCCACAACCTTGAGCCCAACGACCTCGTTGCCCTGACGATCGAAGCGGCGGCCATGGCCCAGGTGCCCCTCGCGGGGACGGACTGGATACCAGGCAATCCCAAGAGCGGTTGGTAGCCCGTCACCTCCGGCAAGCTGACTCGCCGGGCGAAGAAGGGACGCGTTCATGTACGACAAGATCCTGGTGGCCATCGATCATTCAGATGTCTCCGAGCGGACGCTGACCGCGGCCGCCGGCCTGGCCTCTCTGTCCAAAGGTGAGGTGTGGGTGCTCCACCTACGGGAACGCGAAGTCATCGCCCGGATGGGCCAGGTGCCGGCCGAGGCGGAGTCCGAGGCGGAATCCAGAGTCGATGATGCAGTCAAATCGCTGGCCGACGCGGGCTTGCGGGTCAAGGGCGAGGTGCGGGACACCCTTTTCGGGCATGCCGCCCGTGAGATCGTCGAGGACGCGAAGCTGCACGACGTGGACGTCATCGTGATGGGCTCCCGGGGCCGGGGCGACATTGCTGGGCTTGTGCTCGGGAGCACAGCGCACAAAGTGATCCACCTGGCCGACCGGCCGGTGCTCGTCGTCCGCTGACGAGCCCGGCTAGGCGCATCCGCCCTCGCCGGGGCCGCGTGGCCGCATCCCCGGCGGGCGCCAGCAGGCGGCGGCTGTAACGAGCACGTTAATTCTACTTGCCGTGACCGCTGTTTAGCCTCAGTAAACACACCAGCTGCACCCTGACTGCCAGGAACGATCCTCGCTGAAGCGGTCCTCCCGAGCACACCCTGCCCTCAAGGTCTCAATTCGGGCACAACAGAGATCTTCCCAATCCGGTGAGAGCGGCGTACCCTCAGCCTAATGTATCGCTGAAGTAAACAGTGTCCACTCTCGTGCTGCACATGGTGGTCAGCCGCGGTTCCCAGCCTCCGCGCGGGCCTCCGACCGAAAATTTCACCACCTTGCCTGGCCAGGCAAGGTGGCCGCGACCAATACGGAGCGTGCATATGTCGCCAGTCGAGGACGAGCTTGCGGCGAGGGCTGAGGCAGATGGCGTGGAGTTCTTCTTCGCCATGTTCGTCGACATGCACGGGAAGCCGTGCGCCAAGATGATCCCGGTCGAGGCGATCGACGTCCTCATGGGCGGAGGCGCAGGCTTCGCCGGCTTCGCAGCCGGGCCGATGGGCCAGACCCCGGCTGACCCGGACATGATCGCCATCCCGGATCCGGCCTCCTACGCGCTCGTCCCCTGGCAGCCGGGGCTGGCCGTGCTGCAGTGCGACATCCATGTGGAAGGCCTGCCCTGGCCGTACACCCCGCGGCTGATCCTCAAGGCCATGGCGGAAAAGGCCCGCCAGCGTGGGCTGGTCTACAACGCCGGATGCGAAGCCGAGTACTTCCTGGTGCGGCGCGGCAGCGACGGGCGGGTGGAACTGGCCGACCCGCTCGACCGGGCGGATGCGCCCTGCTACGACGCCAAGGGCCTGACCAGGATGTTCGACCACCTGACCACGGTGTCGAAGTACATGAACCAGCTCGGCTGGGCGAATTACGCCAACGACCACGAGGACGCGAACGGCCAGTTCGAGCAGAACTTCAAGTACTCCGATGCGGTCACCACCGCCGACCGGCTTATCTTCTACCGCTACATGGTGCACACAGTGGCGCATCAGGCCGGCCTGGCAGCGACCTTCATGGCCAAGCCATTCGGGAACCTGACGGGTTCCGGACTGCACCTGCACTCCAGCCTCTGGGATGCCGCGACAGGAGCCGAACTGTTCGCCGACCCTGGCGACCCGCGAGGTCTCGGCCTGTCGAAGATGGCCTACCACTACATCGGCGGCCTGATCGACCATGCCCCGGCAATGGCGGCCGTCATCTGCCCCACCGTCAACTCCTACAAGCGCATCGGGGTCGGGGCGCCGCTGTCCGGTGCCACCTGGGCGCCGGCGTACGCGACCTACGGCGGGAACAACCGCACCCAGATGCTGCGGGTGCCGGAGGGCGGCCGGGTCGAGAACCGCGCCTGCGACGGATCAGCGAACCCGTATCTGGCGCTGGCCGTGCAGCTGGCAGCCGGGCTTGACGGCATTGACCGCGAACTGGACCCCGGTGAGCCGAACCGGGACAACCTGTACACCATGCCGCCCGGGGAGGTCGCCGCGCGCGGCATCCGGGCGCTGCCGCCGACCCTGCTGCACGCGATGGATGAACTGGTGACTGATGACGTCCTGCGCGAGGCCCTCGGCAAGACGCCTGACGGCGACTACATCGACTACTACGCCAAGATCAAGCGCGAGGAGTTCCAGGCCTGGCACTCCGTCGTGAGTGACTGGGAAGTGGAGCGTTACCTGACGCTCTTCTAAGGCTGTCGCAGCCTCTTGTTCCTGATGAATGGCAGTGAGAGGAAATGAGGAGGGGCAATGGCCTCGGTAGACGGGACAGTGGTAGAGAAGGGCCTGGTCAAAGGGACCAACTGGTGGGGCGCCTTCGTCATCGGGCTGGCCGGGACGATCCTGGTCACCGGCATCGCGCCCTACGTCGTCCAGGGCACCGGCGCACTCGGCATCATCCTCATCGGCGTGATGACGATCGCCGGCTGTTTCCTGTGCCTGTGCCTGGCCGAGCTCGGCACGATGTGGCCGGACCGGACCGGCGGCATTCCCGGTTACGCCACCGAGTCCTTCCGCCCGCTGGTCGGCAACACCGCCGCACGGCACATCGGCGGGGTGTCGGGCTGGGCCTACTGGCTGGGCTGGTTCCCGGTCGCGCCGATCAACGTGATCCTGACCGCGTCCTACCTGGCCGTGCTTTTCGGCTTCAGCCCGGGGCACCTGGTCGCCCCGGTTGGGACGACCTGGGGCGCACCGATCGGTGTGACGATCATTGTCATCTGCCTCGTACTACTGCTGGCGATCTTCATCCCGGCCTACCTCGGCATCCGGCTCGGCGCGGCGTTCGCGACGGTGCTCGGCGTGCTGTCGATGCTGCCGATCACCGCGATGATCTTCCTGCCGTTCTTCAAGCCCAGCTCGATCCACTGGGGCAACGTGGCCGGTTTCCACCTGCCGCCGCATGTGCACGCCAGCTGGACCTTTGTCATGGCCTGGTTCTTCCCGATCCTGTGGAACGTGATCGCGATGGAGGCGGCGGCCTGCTACGTGGGCGAGTGCCGGGGCGGCGCGCGGGACGCCAAGATCGCGCTGACCGCCGAGGGCGTGTTCGGGATGTTCATCTACATCATGACGCCGCTGATGTTCGTGGCCGTCCTCGGTCTCGCCCTCACCAGCATCGACCCGCTGACCATGTACCTCACCTACACCAACCACATCTTCGGGCCCGGATCGTGGGAGAAGTGGTTCATCGGCATCCCGCTCATCCTGGCCCTGGCCCTGTCGGTGCTGAACGCGATCATGGGCGTGGGCCGGTCGCTGTACCAGGCAGCCGAGGACGGGCTGCTCCCCCGCTGGTTCGAGCACAAGAACAAGCATGGCGTGCCCGACTACGCGATGGGGTTCAACGTGGTCTGCGCGGCCCTGCTGGTCCTGCTCGGCTCCCCGGTGCGGATCTACATCATCTCCAACGGCGGCTACCTGCTGTCCTGCACGCTCGCATTCGGCGGCTACTTCGTCTACCGGCATATGCGCCCGGACGAGCCACGGCCGTTCCGGCTGCCCACATTCGCCAAATGGGGCGCGCTCGCGGTCTTCATCGTCTGGACCGTCATCTACTTCTTCGGTGGCTGGAATTCGCCGAAGATCGTGGTCGGGCCCACCCAGGGGCCGGGGCTCTACCTGCTCGGCCTGCTGATCGTCGCCCTGTACGCACCGCTGTACTGGTGGCGGGCGTGGCGGGACCGCAAGCTCGCGGCCCGCAGCCCAGCCACCGCAGCGGCCTCGGCCTCGGTCTCGGCAGCGGCGATCGCCGGTGATGGCGGACTGCAGCCTGGCAGTATGGTCGGCGAACTCGTTGCCGAAGCCGGCGCCGACTCCGAGCCGCCGGGCGAGCCGCCATCGGCGCGGTAGCCGGGGCCCGCGGAATGCTGTTCGGGCGGAGGCGCTGGGATCGGCAGCCGACATCCCCGGTGACCGTACTTCTCGCGTCCTCGGGCGCGCCGTTCAGCAAAGCGGCCATCAGCCGGGCACGCGAACTCGCGTCCGGCCAGCCGGTCGCGGTGCTCACCATCCTGAAGATCTACGGCTCATCCTTCGGGTTGCCGAACCCTGGCCTGCTGCCGACCCGCCGTGAGCGCGAGGAGCAACTCACGATCGTGCGCCGGGCGATTACCGAGCTGGAACGGCGTGGCTGCACGGCTGACGGGCAGGTCGCAGCCACCCGTAGCGCAGGCCGCATGATCGCGAAAGTAGCCCGGGCACGGCACGTCCGTTATGTGGTGATGGATGACCACCCCGAGAGCGGGCTGCGCCGCGTCATCGAAGACAGTCTGACCAGCGGGGTCCGGCGCAGGCTCGGCGGCCTGGCAGTCCTTGAGCTGGTGAGCCCCCGGCCCTGATCCATGCGAAGACGCGGCACGTGCCGTGCCGCGTCTTCGCATGCGTGATCACCGGCCTGGAATCTATATGAAATCCATGCACCCCAGCGGGCCGGTGCTCCGATGCGGCCGGGCGATGATGGACAGGGTGGGGCAATGCACATGGCACAGCCAGATGAAGGCCGCGTGAGGTGGGATGTTCACCAGGATCCTGGTAGCGATCGACGACTCCGCCCACAGCCAGGCCGTGCTGGACCTGGTCAGAGCCGTTGCCGCGGAAGGCGTGACCGAGGTGCGCGCGCTGCATCTGCGCGAACGGGAGCTGTCGGGTTACACCTGGTACGCCAGGGAGAGCAGTAGCGATGCCTCGTTCGTGGCCGATGCCGCGATCTTCGAGCTACGGATGGAAGGCCTCGCGGCGGGCGGGGGCGTCCGGACCGCCGTAGTGGACCGGGTCGCCGAGGCCATCCTCGCGGAGGCCGCACTGTTCGAGGCAGACCTCATCGTGCTGGGCCCACCGCGCCGGCATGAGCTGACGGCGCGCCTGTTCGGCAGCGTTACCCAGCGGGTGTTGCAGCGCTCGGCCTCTCCCGTGATCGTGGCCCCGCGCACAGCTGAGGGCAAGCGCTACCGGCCGACTCGGGAGCGTCCGCGCCCAGAAGCCGCTAACCCATGAGGTCTCCAGTCTCCCGGACGGGTGGGGACTGAGGCCAAAATCGAGCACGTGGAAGGTCTTGGCGTCCACGACGAGACGGTCACCGTGCCCTGCCGGTTGCTTGCCATAGCTCACCTGCTAGCCGCCGATGACAACGCGGTGGCCAGGTAACAGCCCCGCCGCGCAGAAATGCCAGTCCGGGACGCAGTTGAGGTAGTCAGGCTGGCGGTCGGGTTGCCGGCCATATCGGCTACGAACTCGGCCCGCACCGGACGGTCGATGACCCTTTGCAACGGCCGGGAAGCATGGGCCGGCACTCGCGTGCCGCATCACCGGCCCGCTACCGCTCCAGGGCAAGGCGGCCAGCGAGCGCCACCATAATCATTCCCGAGCTGGCGTCCACGGCCTGCCGCGCCCGCCGCCGCGACAGCCAGCCGCCGAGCCGCCCGGCCGACAGGCCCACGGCGCCATCGATCAGTGCCTCAAGCGCGATGAAGATCGCCCCCAGGACAGCGAACTGCGCGGGCACGTGCCCGAGGCTGCGGTCAACGAACTGCGGGAGGAACGCCACCGCGAAGGTGACCATCTTCGGGTTCACCAGGTTCGTCACCGCGCCGCGCAGGTACGCGTAACGCCCGCTAACCCGGGCTCCGGCCGGCGAGGCGGCGGGCGGGCTGCCGCGCCGCGCGCTGCGCAGCGCCTGTATCCCCAGGTACAGCAGGTATACCGCCCCGCACAGCCGCAGCACCGTGAACGCCGCCGGCGCCGCGGCGAACAGCGCCGACAGGCCGGCCGCCACAGCCGTGATCTGCACGATCTCGCTGGAGGCCACGCCGGCCGTGGCGAGCAGCCCCGCACGCGGCCCGCCCCGCGCGCCGGTGGCAAGGATGAACATCATGTCCGGGCCCGGCACGATCATGGCCAGGAACACCGCGACCACGTAGACGGCAAGCAGGTGGATGTTCACACCCGGACCCTCATTCCTGTCATGTCGGCTTGTATGTGCCGTGTCAGAGATCGATGACCATGCCGTCGTATGCCGCGGGCAGGTCGGTGTCGGCGAGCCGGCTCAGCATTCCGGCGGACATATGGGTGAGTACGACCCGCTGCGCGCGGATTTCGTCTAGGTGCTCGCGCAGCGTCTGGTAGTCGAGGTGGTAGCGGATAGGCCTGTCGAAGGTATATGCCTCGGCGGCGAACAGGTCCGCCCCGTGTGCCGCGTCCGCCAGGGCGGGGGTCCATTGGGTGTCCCCGGAGTAGGCGAAGCTCACGTCCCCGAGTTCGACTCTGAGCGCCAGCGGCGGCGCGCCACAGGCGTGCTCGACCTGCCATCCGCGCACGGTCGCGGCACCAAGCTCGGCCGGTGTCCCGTCGGCCGCCAGTTCGGTCACTTCCACCGGGAAGCGCCGGTGCGCCCGGCTGGAGCCCGGGAACAGCGTCTCCATGGCCTCGGCCAGCCGGGCCCGGGTGCCCGGTGGCCCGGCCACCAGCAGGGGCGCAGAGCGGTGGGAGAACTGGCCGTCCAGGATGAGGAACGGCAGCCCGCCGAAGTGGTCGCCGTGCAGGTGGGTCACCGCCACCGCGCCGACCACATTCGGGTCCAGGCCCTGGGCTTTCAGCGCCACCAGGCTGGTGGCGCCGCAGTCGACCAGCAGCACCTGCCCGCCGTCGGCCACGTGGATGCACGTTTGCCAGCGCCCGCCACTACCGAACGCATCGCCGCTGCCTACGAACCGGACCCTCATGACATCATCCTGACCTCACTCGCTGGCATTCCGCAGCGCCAGCGCACCCTGCGGCATGAGCGCGCGTCGCGAACTGCGCCGTTTCACCCTCACTGCCTTTGACGCTGCACTCGATCAGGCTGCTCAACTACCGCCCGCAGTAGGCTCCCGGACGATCACGAACGCTGAGGGACCCGTGATGGAGAGGACAGGATCACGACTGTCTATTCAGCGGACGACAAGGACGGGGCAGTGTGCGTAGTGGACGACCTTATGGGCCACACTGCCAAGGAGGAGTGCTTGGAAGTCCGACAGGCCACGCGAGCCCATCACGATGAGGTCAGCCCCGAAGTCACTAGCCTGATCAACGATGGCCTTCGCGGCTCCGCCGTGCAGCCCCGCCCGCGTTTCGCCCGACGCCTCGATCCCGGCGCCCTGCAGTTCCGCGACGGCGCGGTCTACGAGTTCCTTCGCGTCGGCAGATATTTCGAGATTCACCGCGACCCCAGACTTGGTGAGTTCTCGATCCTGGAAGTGGAATACCCGGACTTCGCCACCGGAGAGTTTAGAGAGATCCGATGCCTTGGCTATTGCTTTCTTTGCATGATCGGATCCATCAATCGCGAGGAAGATCTTGTTCATGGCCGTCTCCTACGGTAGTGACCAAGGTAGATAGCAAATGCGTTCACGCCATCTCCACGTAGCGGCGGACCTCCCATTCCGACACCTGCTGCCGGTACTTCTCGACCTCGAACCGCTTCATCAGCACGTAGTGCTGCACGAAATCCTCGCCGAGCATTTCACGGGCAACCTCGCTTCGCTCCAGCAGGCCGACCGCCTCCTCCAGGGACTGGGGAACCGATTCGAGCTGGTCCGTGGCATAGGCGTCGCCCTCGTAGGCCTTGGACGGCTCGATCTTCTGCTCGATCCCGTGCAGGCCACCGGCAAGGCAGGCAGCGATCGCAATGTAGGGATTGGTGTCCGCTCCCGGCAGCCTGTGCTCCAGCCGTGATTCGGATGCGTGTTCAGCGATCGCCCGGATGCCGGTGGAACGGTTCTCGTAGCTCCAGCTGACGCTGGTCCCCGCCCAGGAGTAGGGCGCGAACCGTTTGTAGGAGTTCGGGGTGGGCGCGAACAACGCGGTGAACTCCCGCATAGTGGACAGGAGCCCGCCGGTGTACTGCCGTCCCGCTTCCGAAAGCCCGCGGCCGAGTTCGTGATCAAAAAAGGCATTAACGCCATCGTCCGTTGCCCACAGCGACTGATGGATGTGGCAGGACGAACCCGCCCAGTCGCGGCGGGGCTTGGCCATGAAGGACGCCATCAGGCCGTGCCGGGCCACGATTTCCTTGATCCCGTTCTTGTACAGGAACCCGTCGTCGGCCGCCTTCAGCGCGTCGTCGTACCGGATGTTCAGTTCGAACTGGCCGGGTCCCGTCTCCGGGTTGCAGGCTTCGATCCGCACTCCGGCCACCGCAAGCTGGTGCCGGATCTCCCCGATCAGTTCCTCATCCAGACTGCCTCCGTAGACGCCGTAGGTGTAAGGCCGCACTCGGATCGGATCCAGCCGCCAGCCTGACTCCTTCAGTGCGGCGAGGTCACCGCGGAATATATAGAACTCGTATTCGATCCCGACCTTCGGCTCAAGGCCGTGAGAGCGGGCACGCTCGATAAGGCGCCGCAGCATGACCCTGGGGTCCAGTGGCACGGGCTGGCCGTCTGGAAGATGGAAATCTCCCAGCACGCCCACTGTGCCCTGATGCCACGGGAGGCGCCGCGCTGTCGCAAGGTCAGGGAGCGCGAATATGTCGGGGAATCCCTGTTCCTTGCGCGGGAAGTACAGCGGATAAGCCTCGCCGCCGGGCGGCTCAACCAGCTCCTGCCCTTCATCGGTGTCCTCGGAGTGGGTGATGACGAGCACCACATCGCTGAAGGGGACACCACGCTCGATTCTGGTAAGGAAGTCCGCCAGCGGGAGTCGTTTACCACGCCAGATACCGTGCACATCGGCGGCACCTGCGATCACGGTGCGGATACCTTCAGCCTCGCACCACCGGGCAAACCGGTCGCGGCTCCCAGGGATCTCCGGCGTGTTCACAGGCCACTCCTTTCAGCCTCTTCCGCCTCTGGCCGGTCCGCGAAGTCTGGCTGGAAATTGAAGATGAACGGGTAAGCCCGGGGCACCACCTCGACGTCAAGCTGGGCCGCACACCCGGGGCAGTAGAACTCCCGCAGGATCGACCAGCCCGGGTCGGCAATGCGGGGACCGCGGTGCACTTCGCCGTCTGAGCCGTCGCGCTCATGGACAAGCGCGGCTTCCTTCCAATTGCGCCGGTAGTCGCCGAATTCCTGGCCGCAGTCGCATCGCACGACCCGCGAGCCATCGGCCTGCTCCACCACGTACAGGTGCTCCTGCAAGCACAAAAGGATGGGGTCAGACCAGCCGAGCCGCTCCTGCTCCAGCCGGAGGATCTGCCGGGCGCGGCCTGCATCCTTGTCCTGCCGCTGGAGCCGCTCGATTTCCAGGCTCGACAGCCTGCCTCGGAGCAGGTCCCTGATCAGCTGATCAGGGTTCTCGGGCATCACGCCACCTCTTCCGACTCGCCGTCGGGATCGTTCATCTGCCACCCATCCGGCAGTTCCCAGAACTCGGCGAACGCCCGGCGGAACGCCTCGGACGAGCCCAGTACACCGTGGTACATGCGAGCGGTCGGCTTGGCCAGGTCGTTCTGCAGCAGCACCTCCCGCTGCCGCGCTTTGTATTCCTGGGCGGGTACTGCGGTACGCTTCCGCTCCTCCCGCCGGGCCTGGCGGAGCCGTTCCGTTTCCTCCTGATTGACCTCCAGACTCTCGGGGTCGATCGCAACGCAGTACACGTGGCGCGCTGTCCATGGCGTTGTCACCAGGTTCTCAAGGTCGCGGCGGACAAGCGCCGGGTCGCGCTCGATGGGATCGCCGAACCCACCGCCGTCGCCTGTCATGGCGGTGAACAGGTCTCCCTCCCGGGCCGGGCGCCCGATCCGGTTGTGGCCGGGGATAAGCTCCCAGCGGCCTTCGACCATCCGCACGAAGTCGGGGCTGGCCGGGTCCTCCCCTTCCCCCGAAGGGATGGGCTGTCCTTCGGCAATCAGTTGGCGGATGTTCGTCCGGCTTCCGACCCACATGTACAGCGCCCCGGCCGGGTAGCCGCCCATCAGGCCGGGGGCGGAGTAAATCGGCGCCGCGCCGAACCCGCCGATCTCGATGTCCTTGGTCCCCCACACCAGGTACAGCGATTGGACGCCGTTCCCGCCCCGGTATTTGCCGTAGCCGCCGCCGTCTGTGTGGATCTCCCGGGCGAGGTACATCGGCGGGAGGATCTGTTCCCAGATCTCCGCGTCGCCCATTTCGCCTTCCGGGTTGAACTCCACACCGGCTGTGTCCAGACCGTCCATGACGGCCGTGCCGAACAGCCCCGCAGCAGCGAACTCGAAGTTGTGCGCGCCGAACGGCCGGCCGTACTGGTCCAGGCCGCCTGCTGTGTAGGCGGAGGATAGGGCACTGGTGGCGTGCACCTCTTCCCGGTAGCCGTTCGCGTAGTAGGCACGGCTGATGGCCTGCCCGGAGGCCAGGCCGACGCCGTAGGTGATTCCCCAGAGGGCTGTCGGGTAGAAGATCGACGGCGGGTTCCCGGCGCTGCCTTCGGGGACCTTCAGGTCGACGGCCAGCAGCACGCCCTCGTTGTGCTTGAGGTCGTAGAACAGGTGCTGGATGGCCACGTTCATGACCAGGCCCTCGATTGTCGGCAGGGTGCCCTGGAACGGGTGCTTTCCGGCGGGTGAGAGCCCTTCATAATCGAATACCAACCGGCCCTCCCGGGTGACGGTCATCGCCACCGGGCCGTGCAGCAGGGTCTCGCTCCCCGGCATCACGCTTCCCCGCCAGCCGACTTCGCGGTAGACGCCGGGGTGCAGGACCTTGCGTATGCGCTGCTGCGCAGCGAGGCGCGTGTCCTCGATGTACTCGCGGCAGGCCTTGCCGAAGAAATCCACGCCGAATTGCTGGATGAGGCCTTTCACCTCGGTCCGGATTATCTGGGCTCCGGTGATCTTGGCTCGGTTGTCGGTCAGCCAGAAGATGGGGCTGCGGATTCCCCGCTCCACAAGCACCTCGAGGTCCCGCTTTACCCGGTCGTTCTCGGCCACCTTCACACAGGGCAGGAAGAGCCCTTCATCAAAACGGGAACGGGCGAACGGGATGAACCCCCCTGGCTCCGAGCCCCCGGTCTCCGGTGTGTGCGTGAGCCCGCCGGCCCATCCCACCAGGTCGCCTTCCCACCAGATCGGGGTGACGATCATCTGGTCCGGGCAATGTGCCCCGCCGATATAGGGGTCGTTGTTGAAGTAGTAATCACCCTCTGCGAAGCCCGGGTCGTCCTCGTAGCCTTGCTCGATCATCCATTTGATCATCCGGCTCATGGTGTGCACGTGGATCAGCAGCCCGCGCGACAGGGCCACCGCGTCGCCCTCCGGCGTGTACAAGCCGAAGATGATCTCCCCAAGCTCGCGGCTCATCGGGGAGGCTGATACCAGGCGGGCTACCTCGTGTGCGCTGGTGACCGACTGGACGATTTTCGAGTACAGCAGCTCGAAGCGGATCGGATCGCCTTCCTTCAGTTCGAGCTTCTCCTCATACCGTCCCAGTTCGGTCACGCGGCGGTCGCGCTCGCGAAGCTGTTCCTGCAGTGGCGTCACCGCTCCTCCTCCATCCAGATCGTCCGGTACTCATCCAGGCGGATGCGCCGGCCGGGTGGCACCACCAGCGTCGTGGTCGGGTCCTCAACGATGACCGGGCCCGCCAGCTCGTTGCCGGGACCCAGCCGCGCCAGCTCGAACACCCGTGTGTCCCGCCAGTCGCCGCCAAACCAGGCCCGCCGGGTTCCCTTCGCAGCATCCTCGGGGGGTACGCGCTGGCCGAGTGGCTCCGCGCGCAGCTTGGGGCGGATCTTCTCCGTGTAGGCCACCATTCCGACCTCGAGCATCTCGAAGCCCGCCTGCGGGTACTTCGCGGCGATGGCGTAGATGCGTTCGTAGAGTTCCTCGAACGCCCCGATGAGCCGGTCCCAGTCGGCTGCCGTGGTGAGCCGGTCGGCTGGTGAGGTGACGATGAGGTCGTTGAGCTGGCGCCCGTAGCGGATCATGGCCAGCGGCCGGAAGTGCACCGCGGACGGGTCGAAGCCCTCGCTTTCCATCTGCGCCAGCCCGTGTCCGCGCAGTTCGTCCCAAACCTGGGTGATCTTCCCGCCAAGCTCGAGCTTCATCTCATCGGCGGCATGCGGCGGCACGATGATGTTCACCGCCCGTGTGTAGTGGTGCTCATAGTCGGCCGATGCCGCGCCAAACGCCGAGAACACGGCGGAGAACGGGAACACCATGACGCCGGCCAGCTTGAGCCCCTCGGTGTACCCGGCCACGTGTGATGGCCCGGCGCCGCCGAAGGCGAGCAGGTGATAGTCGGAGAGGTCGAACCCCCGGGTGGCGATGAGACCGGAGATGGCGTCGCGCATGTTCGCGTCGGCGATGGCCCGGATGCCCGCGGCCGCCTCTTCCACGCCCATCCCTAGCGGCCCCGCGATGCGATCCTCGATGGCCTGCCGAGCGGACGCCGAATTCAGCGTGATCCGCCCCCCAATGAAATAGGCCGGGTCGAGGTACCCGAGCACCAGGTCGGCGTCGGTGACGGTAGGCTCCGCGCCGCCGCGGCCATAGCAGACCGGCCCCGGTTCGGACCCCGCTGACTGCGGGCCGATCTCCAGCCGCTGCGTGAGCGGGTCGATCCGGGCGATGGTCCCGCCTCCGGTGCCGATCGAGAGAATCTCGACCATGGGGATGCCCAGGAGCATTCTGGCCACTGACGGTTCCCGGTTCACGTTCACGAACCCGCCCGACACCAAGCCCACGTCGAAGCTCGTGCCGCCGACGTCGGTGGTGATCAGGTTGTTGAAGCCGTAGATCTCCCCGATGTAGCGGCCCCCGATGACGCCGCCCACGGGGCCGGACTGGACGGTGTCGACCGCCTTGATGTGCACCGCGGGTGCCAGGCCGCCGGCCGACTGCATGATTTGCAGCTGCCCGCGGAACCCGCGCTCTTCCAGCCGGGACTGCATGTCACGGAAGGCGCCGCGGGCGATGTCGCCGGTATAGGCCTCCAGGATGGCCGCGTTCATCCGGGGCAGTTCCCTGATCACTGCGGAGACGTCCACGGAGGCGACCACGCGGACCTCGCTTCCCCGCTCCCGGGCCACCTCGGCCACGATCCCGGCTGCCCGCCGCTCATGTTCCGGGTTCAGGAATGACCAGAGCAGGCAGACCACGACCGCGTTGACTCCCGCGTCAAGCAGTGCCGCCGCAGCTGCCGCGACCTCGTCCTCATACAGCGGGATGACCTCGCGTCCCAGGCTGTCGATCCGGCCGGTCACGCCGTGCACCAGCGGCCTCGGGACCAATGGTGGGTTGTGCCGGTGGGTCACAGGGTGCAGCCGGGCGGCCCGGTCCAGGTCGATCCAGGTCTGCTTTCCCCGCTCCATGAGCAGGATGTCCTCGAATCCCTTGGTCGTGATGAGGCCCGGAGTCCGCCCGGACCTGGTAAGGATGGCGTTCAGCACGGCTGTCGACCCGTACCCCAGCACCCGCAGGCTCGGCAGGACATCCTCCACGCCCATCCCCCAGCCGGCGCACGCGGCCTCGATAGCTCCGAAGAAACCCCGGGCCAGGTCGCCATGCGTGGAGGGCGCCTTGCCAGTGACATAGTCACCCTCGGCGTCCACCACGAATGCGTCGGTGAAGGTTCCGCCGACGTCGATGTAGCAGAGCGTGGGCCTGCGGCCCGGACCATCGGTCACGCTGCGACCTCCCGTGCGGCATCGGCAAAGGACTGGAACAGCCGGAAGCTGGCGTGGCCGGAGCCGAGGCACTCCGGATGCCACTGGATTCCGACGAGGAAATGGCGCCCGGGCATCTCGACCGCCTCGACCAGCCCGTCGGGGGACCAGCCAGCCGCGGCCAGGCCGTCCCCCAGCTGGCCGAGCGCCTGGTGGTGCAGGGAGTTGACGGTGATTTCCTCGCCCAGCACGCGCGCGAGCAGGCTCCCGGGCTCGAACCGGACCGGGTGCACGGCATGGTTCCATCGCTCCGGGACCCAGTGCGCGGCGGCACCCGGCACCTCTGCTGAGATGTCCTGGACCAGCGTTCCGCCCAGCGCCACATTCAGCACCTGCATACCGCGGCAGATCGCCAGCACCGGAACGTCGCGACTGGCCGCGGCGCGGGCCAGGTCAAGCTCGAAGCGGTCGCGCCGGCGGTCAACCCCGTCCGTCGCGGGAGCACGTTCCTGCTGGTACGCGGCCGGATCGACATCCCCGCCACCGGTGAGAAGCACGCCGTCGAGGCGCTCCACCGCATCCGGCTCGAAGTCTGCATGCACCGGCAGGATCACCGGGATCGCGCCTGCCCAGGACACCAGATCCAGGTACATCTCGGGAATCGTCTCATGGGGAAGTACCGCCTCGAACCCTGTGCGCACCTGGCGAGGGATGGACGTCACGCCGATCAGTGCCTTCACCGCAGTGCCTCCTCCCCGGCAGCCGGGGTCCGGTAGCCGGGCTGCCGCTTTTCGAGGAACGCCCGCAGGCCCTCCCGGGCCTGGCCCCCGGAGAGACAGGACAGGATCGCCTCGACCTCATGGCGGAGTGCCGACTCCAGGGACTCCTCCTCCGCTGCGTCCAGGAGCGAGCGAGACAGCCGGACCGCCAGCGGCTCACTCCCGGCCAGGCGATAGCCCAGCGCCATCGCCGCCGCGAGTAGCTCATCCGGCTCGCATACCTGGTCGGCCAGGCCGATGCGGTGTGCCTCGGCCGCCTCCAGGAGGTCGCCTGTGAAGAGCATCCGCCTGGCCCACCCGCGGCCTACCAGCCGTGGCAGCAGCCAGCTCGCGCCGCTGGTGACCACCAGGCCGATCCGGGCCTCGGGGAACCCGAACATGGCGGCATGGGACGCAATCCGGATGTCGCAGGCGCAGGCGATCTCGCAGCCTGCGCCGACGGCAACCCCGTTCACTGCGGCGATCACGGGGATGGGACTCGCCTGGATGACCCGGGTCAGCTGCTGGATGTCCTCGACGAAATGGCGGAATTCCGGCAACGGCGCCGCAGCCATTGAGCGCACGTCCGCTCCGGCCATGAAAGCGCGCCCGGCTCCGGTCAGCACGATGGCCCGGACCGAGCCATCGGCCGTGACCGCGGGGAGGGTGCCCAGCAGGCTCGTCAGCAGTTCCTGGTCTAGCGCGTTCAGGACCTCCGGGCGCCGGAACGTGAGGACGGCAACCGGGCCGTCCGTCCTGACATCGAGGGAGTCGCGGTCAGCCACCGGTGACCCCCAGGATGCGCCGGGCCTGGTCCGGAGTGGCGACTGGGCGCCCCAGTTCCTCTGCCAGCCGCCGTGCCCGGGCGACCAGTTCCGCATTCGAGGTGGCCAGCTGGCCCTTCCGGTAGTAGACGTTGTCTTCGAATCCGACCCGCATGTGCCCGCCCATGGCACAGGCGAGCGTTGTCAGCGGCAGCTGGTCACGCCCGATCCCGGTCACCGTCCAGTGGCCGGGCCGGGGGCGGTTGTGCAGCATGGCCAGCAGGTTCTCAGGGGTCGCCCGGATCCCGCCGCGTACTCCCATCACGAAGTTGTACAGCGGCGGTTCGCCGAGCAGCCCCTGGTCCACCAGGCGGCCGACAGTGGCGAGCATCCCCAGGTCATAGGTTTCCAGCTCGGGCCGGATGCCGTCGGCCTGCATGCGCTTGGCCAGCGCCCCGATGAGGGCGGGGTCGTTGTCGAAGATCTCGTCGCCGAAGTTCAGGCTGCCGCAGTTGAGGCTGGCGATCTCGGGCTCGGCATCGAGCACCCGGATACGCTCCTCGTGGCGCATGCCTACCTGGGCACCCGTGGACATCCCGATCACGACATCGCACCGCTCCCGGATCAGGCCAGCGATGCGCCGCAGCACGTCAGGGTCGGTCGTGGGCCGCCCGTCCTCCGATCGCGCGTGGATGTGAACCACCGAGGCGCCTTCCTCAGCCGAACGGCCTACTTCATCGGCGATCTCCTCGGGTGTGATGGGCAGGTGAGGGTTCTGCTCCCTGGTTACTTCCGCCCCTGTGGGCGCCACCGTGATGACAACCGGATCTGTCGACCAGCTCATGCGCTCGTGTCCTCCAGAGTTCATCCGTCTCAACCGGGCCCTACACCTCAGCTCCGGTGTCGATCGCCGCGATCACGTCGTCTGCGGTGCGAACCACCCGGCCGAAGTTGAAGTGGAACGCGCGCAGGGCGGCATCATGCGCGTCCTGGTCGTAGTCGGCGGTGGCCTCGTCTACGATCACGCACCCGAATCCCCGGTCGGCGGCATCGCGGGCCGTGGTTTCGACGCAGCAGTTGGTCGAGATGCCCGTGATCACCAGGTTGCTCACGCCGAGCTGCCGCAGCACGAGTTCGATGCTGGAGCTGTTGAACGCCCCGAAGGTGGTCTTGTTCACGATGGTCTCGTCCGGCAGCGGCTCGATCTCTCGCCGGATGGCGAACGCCGGGCTGCCGGCCCAGAAGATGTCCGGTATCCCGCTTTCGGCCTCCAGTTGGCGGATCCACCGCCGCAGCCGTTCCGGCACATCGCGCAGGTCCCGGTAGTGTGACCCGAGAGTGAGATAGACGACCTTCACACCACACCCGCGGGAGAAGGCCAGCAGCCGTGCGATGGCCGGGATGACCAGGTCCTCGTTGCGGCGGTTGAAGTAGTCCATGCAGCCCGGGTCGAGTTTGTCCAGGGCGAGGTTGAAGCCCTGATCCGGTGACGCGTCGTGATATTGCATGTCGGTCACGAGCAGGGCGGTATCGGCTGGGCGTAGCAGTACTGGCTGCACGAAGGTCCGCCCGGTGCCGAAGAATCGGCTGCCAGCCTGGCTCACCTGTCACCTCGTTTCCCCGGCCAGATTCACCAGGCCCGGTGGGAACTGGCCCAGATCAGTTCGAAACACCCGCTGGCTCTTGTGCTCGGTAGCCAGGCCCAGCGCGCCCGGTGCCACCAGCCGGACGTCGCATGAGAACTGCAGCCGGGACCGCACGGTAGAGCGGATGTGGCTCGCCAGACCCGCTGGCGCCTGCTGCACTTCGACCGCGAGCGGGATCGGTGGCGGCGGCGCCTGCCCTTCCACGAGCAGCGCGAAGGCACCGTGCCCTGGCGCCACCTGGTCCAGCACGGCCTCCACCGCCTGGGGGAAGACGTTCACCCCGCGTACGATGAACATCGAGTCGGCCCGGCCTAGCAGGCGGATCCGTGGCGTCCGGCGGCCACAGGGACAGGTGTGCTCCAGCACCTGCACCACATCCCCGGACCGGTACCGGACCAGCGGTGTCGCCTGCCGTTTCAGCTGGGTGTAGACGATCTCCCCCTGTGACGCCGGCTCCCGGGGAAGCGGGGCACCGGTGGCTGGGTTAATCAGCTCCCACCACAGCGCGCCGCAGGCACTGATGTGCAGCCCGTCCCGGGCCTCGCACTGGCCCGCGAATGTGGGCCATACTTCGCCCAGCCCGTACGTGTCGCCGACGTCCGCCCCCCACGTGTCCTGGAGCACCTGGCGGGTCTCTGGTATATCGCCCCCGGGCTCACCGCCGACCACGAGCAGGCGGAGCCCGAGCGCGGCTGGCTCGCGCCCCCGTGCATGTGCGGCGCCGGCAAGGTGCCTGGCGTAGGACGGGGTGCAGAACACCACGGTTGGCCGGAGATCGTCCCACATGTCGAGAATTCGGCCGGTCTGGCCGATCCCTACCGGAACCATCGTCGCGCCGATCCGCTCGATCGACAGATGATCGGCCAGCCCGCCGACATACAGGGCGTAGTTCAGGCAGTGCAGGACGGTGTCCTCCCGGCGGATACCGGCCGAAAAGTACGCTCTCGCCCCGATCTCGCAGGACAGTTCGTGGTCGGCCCGGGTGAAGCCAATCGCGAGTGGGCGGCCGCTGGTCCCACTCGTCACGTGCAGGCGGACAATGTCGGCCTGCGCGGCCGCACGGATCTCCCCGAAAGGTGGGTCGGCCACTTGCGCCTTCCGCAACTCGTCCTTTGTCGTGAAGGGCAGGGCCGCGAGATTCTCCACGCTGAGGCCGGAGCCGTCGCCGAGCTTGCGGCGGTAGAAGGCCGAAGCCGTCCGCACGTACCGCAATTGCGCGGCGAGCAGCTGACGTGAAATACGTTCTGCCTCTGCTGGCTCTGCCAGCTCCAAGGGCGAGAACGGGCGATCCGGCATCCCGCAGCCTCCGCCTCCTCGGTTCCGCCGGGCTCAGCTGTCCCCGCCGGCCATCAGCGATCCCACCCGGTCGATGGCATCCGGCCGGGTCCGCTTCAGGTAGAGGAGGACCAGGATCCCGGCCACGATCCATGCCGCCAGGTAGATCGGCAGTGTCTTATACACGCCGGGCGGCAACGGGCTCACGGTCCGGTACAGCGGATAGATCATGACTGCCGCTGCCACAACTGGGATCAGCACATGGGACAACATGTTTACCTTGGGAAATGCCTGCTTGTCACGGAAGGCGACAAAGACCAGCCCGAGTGCGGTAAACGCGTACAGCACCAGGAACATGATCGAGATCAGGAAACCGAAGTAGTACCAGACGTTGAACGCACCAACGGCGAAGGCCAAGGGAAACGCCAGCAGGACGCAGACGGCTGTCATGAGCACGATTGATACATGGGGGGTCTTGTGCGCACGATGCGTGCGGCCAAACATGTGCGGGATCACACCCTCACGACCGAGCGCGTAGATGACGCGGATGCCGGCGTTGAACGCGGTTTGCGAGAACGCGAGGATACTGGACAAGGCGGCCAGCACCACCAACGTGAGCCAGACCTTGCCGTGCTGCCCGCCCAGCGTCAGCAGCGGGGCGGGATCCTTCGAGAACTTGCCGTAATTCGCGTATCCGACCAGCAGCGCATACGCCGTCACGATGTAGAAGATCTGGGTGATCCCGCCAGCCTGCACCATCGCGCGGCCGACGGTCCGCCGCGTGTGCTGCGCCTCCTCGCCCAGCGTCGAGGCTTCCTCGAACCCGACCGAAGACAGAACCCCGAACGTCATGGCCAGGCCGATTGCGGCCCAGCCGCCCGGTGATGAGGAGGGCACGAACGGCGCGGATGTGAAATGCGCGGCCGCCGGGCTCGACACCCACACGAACGCGGCGAATACCAGTGCCACGATGATCTCGAAAGCCAGCAGCACGAACGCACTTCCCACGCTCGACTGGATTCCGTAGAACGCAAGTCCTGCCGTATAAGCGATCGCGGCCAGCGCGAATACCCACCAGGGAACGCTGACGCCGAAGAGCTGCTGGATGTACTGCTCCCCCCAGCCACCGAAGACGGCGAAGCCGGCGGCCGCGAACACCAGGTACGAACCCGCGAGCAGCCACCCGTACACGAACCCCACGTTCTTCCCGAAGGACCGCACTGCCCAGGCGTACAGCCCCCCGGCGCTTGGGTAGTGGCGGGCGAACTGCGAGAAGCACAGGCCGAGCAGCACGATTCCCACCAGGCTGACCACGAAAGCAAGCACGAATGCGGGCCCAGCGAAGCTCGCCATCGGTCCATAGTTCAGGGCTATGACCGACATCGGCCCGGTGGCGGCGATAGCTGCGATCAGGATCCGGCGGCCAGAAAGAACATTTCTCTTCAGCTCGCCGGCACCGGCTACCCGGGTACCGGCTGTCGCTTGCGGCGTCCCAGCCTCGGGAACGCCCTGGCCGGACGGTTCGGTGAGTGACACCTGGCCACCTCCTCATTTTGTTGACTGACCTCAGGTGAGTGGCGGCCCATGCCGCTCTCGCGAGGAGGACCTGCTCGTGTCCTGGCCGATACCAGGCAAGAGCGGGCGTGCGCCGGACACCAGGGCGCCGCTCAGGAACAGGTCCGTGTAGATGTCTGCGACGGTCTCCAGCGGCAGTCGGCCACCTGGCCGGTACCAGATGGCGACGCCGGTGCACATGGCCATCAGCATGAAGACAGCGATCTTGCGGTCCGGGATCTGGAACACGCCCTCGGCCATGCCCTGCTGCAAGATTCCGGCGAAGATCTGCTCGTACTGGTCGCGCAGCTTGACCACGAGTTCCCGGCCGGGGGGCTCCAGTGCCCGCAGTTCGCTGTCCAGGATGAACGCTTCCTGTCGGCGGTCGGTGTGAAAGAGGATGTGCCCCTGGATCGCGGCGCGCAGCCGCTGCTCGGGCCCGTAGCTCTTGGCCTGAGCCACCGCCTGCTCGACAGCGGAGATCAGGTCGCGCATCGACCGGGTCATGATGTCTACCAGCAGGTCCTGCTTGCTGGGGAAGTAGTGGTACAGCGACGACATCTGCAGGCCCACAGCGTCCGCGATTGCGCGCTGCGAGGTGCCGTGGTAGCCACGCTCGTAGATCAGCCTGACCGCAGCGTCATAGATTCCGCGCTCGGTCTGGGCCCCACGCCCGCCCTCCCGCTCAGCGCCGCCCGGCATGTCTCACCCGACCTCCGCGGAGAGTCGCTCCCTATCGATCGATCGATAGGGACAATACAAACACCGCAGCAGATATCAGGTCAAGAGTGAGTATTTGGGTCAGTCTCCGACAGGCCCCTGCAGGCGCCGGTGGCGGTCGAGGATCTCCAGTGTCCGCGCTACCGGGAGCGCGTGCAGCACATGGCCGTCGCGACCCACAGTCGTCTGCGCAGCGAAGAGCGCGTTCGCCACGGCCTCCTCGACGGCCTCGATCGTGGCGGTGAACAGGGGGTCGAACATGCTGGGTCGATGCCAGAATGCGCCATCGAGCAATGTCCTGACCTCGAGGACGGAGCCAGGTGTCTCACGGGGGACTGTCTGAGCGGTCGAAAACGCCAGCATCAGCTCGCCCGAGCCGTTGGCGCCGACAGAACCGCACCTGGTGAGCCCCATGCCCGCCCGGTAGGCGAGCCGCCGGAGTTGGTGCGGCAGCATGGGGGCGTTCGTCGCCACGACTGCGATGCACGAGCCCTCTGAGTGCTGCTCAGGCATGAGATCTGTGACCTCCTGGCCCACCGGGATACCGGCGATGAGCAGGTCCGGGCGGGCGCCGAAGTTCGTCGAGACGAGCGCGCCAACGGTGAACCCACCAGCCTCCTCCGGCAGGACTCGCGACGCTGTGCCGATACCACCCTTGAAGTCGAAGCACTGCAGTCCGGTGGCTGAGCCCACGCAGCCTTCGGCCACCGCGCCAGACCTGGCGCCCTCGAGGGCGTCGACGACGTCCTGCTCGGAGAGCGGGAAGGATCGGGCGTCGTTCAGGAAGGAGTCGTCGCACTCGGTGACGACGGGCATGAAGACGTCATCGACCCCCTGCGAGGGGTCGCGGCTGGCGATCCACTTCGCTGTAGCGTCGTAAGCCAGGCCGATTGCGAGGCTGGATGTCAGGACAACCGGTGTGTGCAGGAGCCCCCACTCGTTCACCTGGTTGATCCCGATCAGTTCGCCGTAGCCGTTCAGGATGGAGGTTCCTGCGTAGACACGGTCCCGCCATGGATCTCCGCCGTGGGGCCAAATCGCAGTGACACCAGTCCGGACTGCCTTTGGCTCATCCCCTCCGGGTACCGGATCCCGTGAAACAGTAGCGTGCCCGACCAGCACACCCGGCACATCGGTGATGGCGTTGAATTCCCCCGGCGGGAAACGGCCGATGATGACGCCGTGGTCCCTGGCCCGCTTCACATCCACCCAGCCTCCGTCCGCCCTGTGGCCTGACTGCGCACCTCGAGTTCTCGGGGTGCTGATGTTACGCCCGCTATCCGCGGCGCGGCCAGGCACGGTGTCAACGACACACCGGATGTGTTCGGGGCCGGGCGCGGTAGCTGGCGTGCCGGCCGTCACCGGCGTGACAGCAGCGACGGCATCGCCCAGATTCGCTGCTGCCGGCTTCCACGTGCCGGCGTCAGAGATTCACGGCTTGGAATCTCGCACGGGTGGAAATATGCGGCCGAGTTGCTCCTCAGCATCATCCATGTCTCCCCGCGCAACTGCCTCTACAAATCGTCTACGAGCGAGACCGCGCTCTTCGCGTCGAACCCCGGCAATCCCAATGAACGCGACCAGCAGAAGAGCGGCAAGAAGGACAAACAGCACCATGACCCCTGATCCCACCGGGGAGAATGGGGCTGGAGGCGGAGGCGCAAGCAGGCCATGCATGATCAGATGTGAGGTTATCGGCCCCTCGCAGTCGGGGACCGAAAGACTCGGCTCCGGCTGACGGTAGCACTCAGCGAACCCCCTGCAAAGCTGGCGACCAGGTGCGGCCGCGAGGTAGATGGCGAATCACCCGGCCGTGGCCGGTGCGCATCATCCAGCATCACCTCTAGCGCGACGGCTGGGGAGTTTCTCGCGAACCATGTCGCCAAGGCCGGCCCAGCTGGGCCCGGCGAGCACCACCCGCAGGTAAGCATCACCAGCCTGCTCACCTTCGGCGATCACCTGATCAAGTCTTCCGCGCAGCGAACGGCCGCCGGTGATAGGAATCCGGCCTGGCGTCAGCGCGGAAGCCAGGCTCGGCGATGACGATCAACGCGGCCGGCTCGTTCGGCGCCACCGGCAAGCCGCGCCCTGCTATCAGGGCCGCCTCGGTGTTCCAGCTCCCACCGAAGTTCAGTCCGAGCGGGTTGCTTCCGACGACGAGGATCGCGAGTCCGGTCTCGTCCGAGAAGTCGCAGCATGCGGGCGCGATGCTGCTACGTGTCTTGCCGCGGCGAATGCCTGACCTCGCCGTCTGTCAGCACCGGGCTGCGGCTTGGTGCGAACGTAGACTGGTCCGGTGCCCGCTAGTGAGGATCTTGAGCTGTATCTGCGTCCTACCTGGTTCATCGACTGCGACACGCCGACGGTCAGGCGTCGCGCCGAGGAGGTGGTCGCTGGTGCCACGAGCGATGAGCAGCGCGCAGTGCGGCTCTTCTATGCGGTGCGCGACGGGGTCCGGTATGACCCTTATTCGATCACGAGAGATCCGGCCGACTACCGTGCGAGCACGGTAGTCGGGCGGCGGACTGCTTACTGCATCCCCAAGGCCGTGCTCCTGACTGCGCTCGCCCGTGCCGTTGGCATCCCGGCCCGGCTCGGCTTCGCGGATGTGCGCAATCACTTGGCCAGCGAGAAGCTGCTCGCCTGGCTCGGGACAGACCTGTTCGTCTTCCACGGCTTCACCGAGTTCCGGCTGGCCGGCCGGTGGGTGAAAGCGGCCCCCGCCTTCAACATCGAACTTTGTGAGCGCTTCGGGGTGCGACCGCTGGAGTTCGACGGGCGTAGCGACGCCCTGTTCCACCAGTACTCAGTAGACGGCCGGCGCCACATGGATTACGTGGCGGAACGAGGCAGCTTCGCCGACCTGCCACTCGAGGAGATCATGAGGACATTCGCGAGCCACTATGGGGACATCCCCGTCAGCGTCGGCCGAGGGCGCGATGAACTCTTCGACCCACTCGGCGAGGCTCCTGCCCCTGGGACATGAGCGTTCACTTCTGCGTTTCGGGTCTCTTCATGAGCGCAGAGCAACTGGCTGCCGTTGCCCGGGACCTGTGAACGCCCGAACCTGTGGGAGGGCCGCCGCGCGCAGACCCGCCGCAGGAGGCTGGACTGTCATCGGCCGACGCCGGAAACCCGCGCCTCCACGGCCGCCTCCCTGCCGATTCTGGCGTGGATTTGATGGCTGCTGCTGTCTGGGAGCTGCGAGCACACAACGCCCAGTTCTGGTCGGCAACGTGCAGGTGGGAAAGGCCAGGATAGAGATTCCCTCCGGCCCGACGGCGCCACGGTGGCTGAGCGAACCGCCATTCGTGTCAATCCGGCACGTTCCATCGCCTCCGGCATCTCGGAACGGGCGGTAGCCTGCGTCTTACAGCGCCCGGCAAAAGGCGGGCCTGGTGTCGCGTGGCTGTTGGCTTCGCCGGACGCGGCTGTGTGGTGGCGCAGGGCTGTGGCGGCCGCGTTGGAGCGCTGGTTCAGCGTCGCTGTGCTGGTTGTGCCCGGGCTCGTGCGAGCGCGTGCGTGACGGCGCTGGCGGGGCTGCCGTGGTAGGGCATCCCGTGCCCGGGGATGATGACGTCGGCGGCGATGTCGCGCAGCCGCTGCACCGGCTCAAGGGCTCGGGCGTAGTCGTGGGCAAAGTCCGGGTGCATCAGTTGCGGCTCGGGAGGCTGGGTGCGGCGCGGGAAGTCCTCGGTCACCAGGGCGTCGCCGCTGATCAGTACCCCGCGTCCGGGCAGGTTGTAGGAGCAATGGCCGCTGGTGTGACCAGGTGTCGGGATCGGCACCAGCCCGCCCGGGACATCCAGCGGTACGGTGCCGTCGAACGGCTCGGGGTCGGGCACTGGCTCGCCTTCCCAGAACAGGATGTGGTGCACGCGCAGGGCGCCCATGACGTGCAGGAGCGCGCGGGCCGTACCAGGCTCGAAGATGTGGGACAGCACGCGGGGCCGGGAGATCATCTGGCGAGATAGAGGTAGAAGTGCCTTGGTCAGGCACCCGTCCACCGTGACATCACCCAGTTCCAGGCCGATGATCTGGTCATAGGCGCGCAGCGCGGCGGCGTGCCGCGCCTCGCCCGGGCCCGCCTCCGCCCATTCGGCCACCCTCAAACACCACCCGGCCCGGCACCCGGCGGCGGTGCCAGCCCAGCGGGTGCCCGGGCTGGAACGGCGGGGGCTCACCACCGCGGCGCTCAGCAAGCAGGGCACGGACCCGGCCCAGGCCGGCTCCAGCAGGCATGATGGCACGACAGGCACGGCACACCTCGATGATCATGGACTGTGGTAAGCCGATGATCATCAGGTCCCGTGCCTGTGCTCTGTTCCGACACGCCAGCACATCCCTATTGCCGGGCGCTCTTAGTCTGCAGGCGGCAGCAAGCGCAGTCCGGTGGGGGTGGCTTCGCTGGCCAGGCGGGCGCGGACGGCAGTGCGGGCCCGGTTGAGGTATGTCGCATCGGTGTAGAGGTGGAAGTACCAGTTCGCCGACAGGAGAGCGGCCTCCAGCTCGAAGGCAAGCTGCCGCGGATCGCTGCCGGGCCGCAGCTCTCCTTGTGCCCGGGCGTCCTGGGCTGCGCGTTCGAGAGTGTTCATCCACTGGTCCTGGCACTGGGCTATGCGGTCGCGGACAGGGCTGGGTGCTTTGGAGTCGAACTCGGCCATGGCCGAGGCGAAGAAGCATCCACCTGGGAACACAGCACGCTCGATGTAGGACAGGAACGACTCGCACAGCGCGGACAGGCGCGTGACGCCGGAGCCCGAGGCATGAGCCGGTGTGATCACCTCCCGGACGTAGCGCTGCCGGGCCTCCTCGATCGTGGCCAGCTGCAGCTCCTCCTTGGAACCGAAGTGAGCGAACAACCCGCTCTTGCTCATGGCCAGCTCGGTGGCCAGCCGTCCGATGCTGAGGCCGTCCAGGCCGTCGACCGAGGCCACGTCGGCGGCGGTCCGGAGGATCGCGTCCCTCGTCTTTGTCCCGTGGATCGTACTGCGTCTCGGCATAGGTCTATTGTATAGCACGAACGGTCGTGCTAATCTCGCGTTCACGCCGGCGGCTGGCCGGCTCTCAGGAAAGGGATGGACTATGCCGTTCGTCAACGTCAAGGTTATCGAGGGGGTCTTCTCCCCGGAGCAGAAGCAGGACATGGTGCGCCGGCTGACCGACGCGATGGTCGACATCGAGGGTGAGAACATGCGCCCGGTCACCTGGGTGGTCGTCGAGGAAGTGAAGAGCGGTGACTGGGGCATCGCCGGCAATCCACTGAGCACCGTGGATGTGAAGGCCCTCGCAGCTGGCCAGCCCGTCGGCTAGCTGCCACCCGCTTCGCCGCAGTCAGGACGCGATGTACGACGTGATCGTGGTCGGAGCCCGGTGCGCCGGTGCGCCACTGGCCATGCTGCTCGCGCGCGCCGGGCACCGGGTCGCCCTGGTCGACCGGACGTCGTTCCCCAGCGACACCATGTCCACGCATTTCCTGTGGCAGCGGGGCGCTGCCCGGCTGCACGCCTGGGGGCTCCTGGGCCGGCTGCGGGAACGTGGCTGCGAGCCGATCCGGGAAATCACCTTCGATGTCGGCCCGGTGCAGATGACCGGCATCGGGCCGGCCGTGTCAGGCGTGGCCGACACCTACTGCCCGCGGCGGACTGTGCTCGACACCCTGCTGGCCGAGGCCGCCATGGAGGCGGGCGCCGAACTGATCGAGGGCTTCGCGGTCCGTGACGTGCTCTGGTCCGCGGGCCAGGTGGCCGGCGTGCGGGGCCATCGCCAAGGCGGTGCGGAATCAGCCATGCAGGCCCGGGTTGTCGTCGGCGCGGATGGCCTGCATTCCACCATCGCGAGAAGGGTAGGTGCCCGCACCTACCAGCAGGTCCAGCCGCTGACGGCCGTCTACTACTCCTACTGGAGCGGGCTCGGCAATCTGGGCGCAGCCTTCCATGCCCGGCCCGGCCGGCTGATCCTGGTCTGGCCCACCAACGACGACCTGACCTGCATCTACGTGGCGTGGCCCCAGCAGGAATTCCACTACGTGCGCAGGGACCCGGAAGGCAGCTTCCAGTCGGCCCTCGGGCTCGTTCCGGGGCTGCGCGACGCCGTCGCATCGGGGCACCGGGAACAGCGCTTCACTGGCACCAGGAACCTTCCCAACCTGTACCGGACATCGGCCGGGCCTGGCTGGGCGCTAGCCGGAGACGCCGGCCACCACAAAGACCCCTCAACCGGCATGGGCATGTCGGACGCGTTCCTGGCCGCAGAACAGCTGGCCCACGCCATCCACAACGGCCTGGCCGGGCACCAGCCACTCGACGACGCCCTAGCCTGCTACCAGAACCGGCGGGACGCTCTCACCGCCAACAGCTTCAAACTCACCCTCACCACGGCCAGGCTCGCACCCCTCTCAGCCAGGCTCGAGGCGTTCTACCGCACCGCCGCAGACCAGCCCGAGCTCGCCCGCCAGGTCTTCGGCGTCCTCGCAGGATCCATCCCAGCCGCAGAGGTCTACCCGGACCACACCGAGATCACACCACGCCCAGCCGGGCAATCGCGGGCGCGCCCAGCTCCATGCCGCGCCAGCCGGGCATGACAACTGCCCCAGCGATGTCAGTGACATTACAGGTCACGTTCATGGCCGCATCTGCCGCGATGAGGCTGGGTCACGGCGCGGGGCCGTCAGGGCAGAGGTCCCCCCACTCCGCCCGCGACGGCACGCAGGCGGTGAGTGTGCCCTTGCCTTCGTCTGCCCAGGAGAAGATCGCCATCTCAATGCCGGCGATGAGTTCGTCCCCATCCGCTGTCGGACGTCCATGTTGTGTCCTGCGGCTTTGATCGCAAAAAGGTGGAACAGCTCGCTCACAAGGAGTTCGATGGTATCGCTCACGATCGCAACTATCGAAGGCGGTCATCTTGCACAACCACGGCGCGTTCACCCCCGGCATGGACTCGCAGGCAGCCGTGAAGGCGGCGGTGATGTGCGAGGGCGTGGCCCGCAGTGTGCGCATCGCGTGCCAGTTCGGCGGGCCGCTGCCCAGCGCGCAGAGCGGCATCGGCTACCTCTACGATCGCTACCAGAACGTCTATGGCCAGCGCTGAACCGGGCCGCCGCTGAGCCCGGTGACACCCAGCCCGGGGAGACCACGGACCGAGGAGGGCCGATGCCGACCCAAGCGTGGGACGAAGACGCCCAGGTCTGGTTCCTGACCGGCAGCCAGGCCCTGTACGGGGAAAAGACGCTGCGGCAGGTGGCGGAACAGTCCCAGCAGATCGTGGAGACACTCGCCGCCCAGCTCCCGGTTCCCCTGGTCTGGCGGCCGGTGCTGACCACGGCCGACGCGATCCGCCGCGCCTGCCTGGACGCGACGTCGTCCGACGAGTGCGCCGGCGTCGTCGCCTGGATGCACACGTTCTCGCCCGCCAAGATGTGGATCGGCGGCCTGGAGGCGCTGCGCAAGCCGTTGCTGCACCTGCACACGCAGGCCAGCATCTCGCTGCCCTGGTCTGAGATCGACATGGACTTCATGAATCTCAACCAGGCCGCGCACGGGGACCGCGAGTTCGGCTACATCCAGAGCCGTCTGGGCGTCGCACGCAAGATCGTGGCGGGCCACGTGAGCGACCCGGTCGTGGCCGGGCGGGTGGAGACGTGGACGCGCGCCGCGCTGGGCTGGCGCGCCGCCCAGTCCCTGCGCCTGGCCCGGTTCGGCGACAATATGCGCAACGTGGCCGTCACCGAGGGAGACAAGGTCGAGGCCGAGCGCGTGTTCGGCTTCTCCGTCAACACATGGGGCGTCAACGACCTCGTGGCCGCCGTCGACGCCGTCCCCGACGGGGACGCCGACGCACTGGCGGCCCAATATGACCAGGCCTACGACGTCGTCCCCGAGCTCCGCCCGGGCGGGGAGCGGCGCGAGTCACTGCGCTACGCGGCCCGCCAGGAGCTGGGCCTGCGCTCCTTCCTCC
>DPMS01000711.1:0-2616 GCA_003541285.1 Actinomycetota bacterium | reverse complement strand
CCGTCGCCCGGGCCGTCTGGAGGCCCGAACCCGACCTGGCCACCTCCACGGAGAGCTGGCTGCTCGCTGGCGGTCCGCACCACACCGTCCTGAGCACCGCCGTCGGCCTGGAAGCCCTCGAGGACTTCGCCCGCATCGCGGAGACCGAGCTTCTCCTCATCGACGCCGCCACGGATCAGCGGCAGTTCGCCAAGGAGCTCCGCTGGAACCAGGCCTACTACCGGCTCGCCCGGGGACTGTGACTACGCGGACGGCGCCCCAACGAGCGCATGGAGCGTGGGCGCAGCCAGATCCACCGGATCTGTGCCAATCAGGAGCGGCACCGTTACGCTCAGCATTCCGCGCCGAGGCGGGTAGGCGCGCTTCCTCGCGTCGGCCTCTTCTGCGTGCGCCGCCGCGACCGGTTACCGGCAGCTGAGGATGGCAGAGCGGGTCAGTTGGCTGATGTGCCCGTGCGCCGACTGCGCCGCCCTGGGCGTGGCGCTCTTTATCCGGGATATGTGGTTGTTCCGCCTTCGCGGGCTTCTAGCGTGGTGTGATGCCGACGGTCGGAGTTGATCTTGCAGCAGAGCCCGAGGCAACTGCGGTGGCCCGGGTGGAGTGGCTTCCCGGGCGGGCTCTAGTCCGGGACGTGACCTGGGGCGCGGACGATGCGATGGTCTTGGCGGAGGTGGCAGAGGCGGACAAGGTCGGCATCGACTGCCCGCTCGGCTGCCCGGACATCTTCGTCGTCGCCCACCAGGTCGGCCCCGTCACCGTTCCCAGACGGATCGAGGACCGGGGCTGGCGGCGTTCGCTGACATGCGCCTGACGGACCTGGCAGTCAGGGAGGGGACGCGGCTGATTCCGCTGAGTGTCTCAGGCGCGCCCGGAACACCAGGCCTCCGCCTTGGCCTGCGCGTCGGCCAGGCCGGTGAACGACTCGCTGGCGAAGAAGCTGCCCCGGACGTACTGCATCGTCCGCTCCACCCGGTTTGCCCCGCATCGTCAACTACACCTGATCCGGGCGATCGGTATCGCCGGGTCCGGGTGACGCACCCGTTCCACCCGCTGGCCGGGCGTGACTTCGAGTTCGTCGCCTACCGCCAGAACTGGGGCGAGGACCGGGTCCACTTGCACGATGAGGCCGGGGCACTGTTCTCGCTGCCAGCAGGGTGGACCGACGCGGCGGCACCGGATCCATTCGTGGTGATCGCAGTCGGCCGGTGCCCGTTCACCACGGCGGGCTTGCGACCGTGGGTCAGCGACGATCAGCGAGTGTCTCGGCGATCGCGATGACTGCTGCGACTGTGGCGTCCAGCATGTCCGGGCTCAGCGCGACGGGCCAGGTGGAGAGCTTCGCGACGACTGTCAGGGACGGGACGTGGATGAACAGGTTCTGCCCATTGATTCCCGACGCGTGGAAGAAGGGAATCCCCGGGTCGCGGACCCACCAGCAGTTCCGGTAGTGGGCGCCGTCCGGGTATCCGGGCGGATTGTCGCCCTCGACAAACGCGCGGGCCCCGTCGGGAGCGCCGCGGATGGTGTCCTCGATCCAGGCCGCTGGCACGATGACTCGGCGCCCCCGGCGGCCTCCCTGCAGGAACACCTGCCCGAACCTGGCCAGATCTCGGAGCGTGACGCACATCCCCCCGTCGGCCATCGGGTTGCCGCGCCCGTCAACCGTCATCTCGGCGTCGAACTCGGCGCCCATGGGCTGCCACAAGTACCGGGCGATGAGCTGGTGAAGGCGTTCCCCAGATGCTCGCTCCAGGGCCCAGGCCAGCACGTCGGTCAGTATTGAGCGGTAGCGAAATGGACCGCCGTGCGCGCCGTCGTTGTCCAGGGTCGCGAAGTACCCAATGGCGTCCCTCGGCAGCGGCCGCCCGTCGCGCGGCCGCCACAGGTACACCTGTTCGTACACGCGCACGTCGGCGTTCGGGTCGTCGTAGGTCTCGTCAAACTGGGTGCCAGTACGCATGTCCAGCAGGTGCTGGACCGTCGCCCCGTCGAAGGACGTGCCGCGAAGCTCAGGCACCACTTCGGCCAGCGGCGCGGCGACGTCGATCACTCCCCGCCCCGCCAGCACGCCGGCGATGGCGGAGGTCACCGACTTCGACACCGACATCAGCAGATGCCTGGTGCCCGGCGTCATTCCGTTCAAGTACTGCTCGGCTACGATGCGGCCTTGATGGAGGACGAGGAACCCGTCCGTGTACGTTTCCTCCAGCAAGGCCCCGACCGTCATCTCCCGGCCGCCGGTCCGGAACCGGGTACCGGAGAGGTCGCGTTCCGCGTGCGGCAGGTCCCACACCGGGCCTGCGCCGCGGCTGATGCGCACGGTGGGGATGAGCTCACTTACATGCTGGAACGACCACCGGTTGAACGGGGGATCTTGCCAGTTCGCGAGCGTGACGGTGCCTTCTTCTGGCATGTGCGGTCTCCCATTCCTCACAGTCCTGGGCGGCGCTCGGGTGCGTCCAGCCAGGGAAAGCGTTTCTCGTGGGCTGCCGCGACGTGGAACACCGTGACGTCGTCGTAAGTCTTCCCGACGATCGACAGGCCGGTGGGGACTCCCTCTCGCGAACGTCCGGAAGGGACGCTCACGACCGGGCACCGGCTGGCGATGTTGAACGG
>DPMS01000801.1 GCA_003541285.1 Actinomycetota bacterium | reverse complement strand
GGGCAGGCTGTGGCCCCTTACCGGGAGATCTTGCGCATTCCCGGTGCCGTGGCCTTCTGCGCCGCAGGCTTCGTCGCGCGCATGCCGATGTCGATGTTCAGCCTGGGCACGGTGCTGCTGATCGCCACCATGACCGGCAGGTACGCGCTGGCCGGGCTGGTGGCGGCGGCCGGTTCGGTGGGCTACGCGTTCGGCGCACCGCAGTTCGCCCGGCTCAGCGACTCCTTCGGCCAGCACCGGGTGCTCCGCCCGCAAGCGGCGGTGTTCGCCGTCACGACGATCGTGTTCATGACGCTGGCGCAGCTAAAGGCGCCGTGGGCGGCGGTCATGGCCGTCGGGGCGCTGGCGGGCGCCACCATGCCGTCGATGGGGTCGATGGTCAGGACCCGGTGGAGCGTGCTGCTGGCGGAATCCGGTCTGCTGCACACCGCGTTCTCGCTGGAATCGGTCCTTGACGAGGTCATCTTCGTGGTCGGCCCGGCGCTGGTGACGCTGCTGGCCATCGATATCTACCCGGCAGCCGGCGTGGGCAGCGCGATGGCGCTGTGCGTGACGGGCACGCTGCTGTTCGCCGCCCAGCGGGGCACCCAGCCGCCCGCCCGGCTCCGGGCAGGCCAGGCAGCGGGCGGCCCGGCTACCCCGGTCACCGCGGCCAGCCGGGCGCCACGGCGCGCAGGTGCGTGGGCCGCCGTGCCCGGCCTGGTGACGCTGGTGCCCGTCTACTGGCTCCTGGGCGCGATGTTCGCGACCATCGATCTGAGCACCGTCGCCTTCGCCGCGGAGCGTGGTCATGTCTGTGTGGCCGGGCTGGTGCTCGGCGCGTATGCGCTCGGCAGCGCCGTAGGCGGCCTGTGGTACGGGGCGCGGCACTGGCGTGCGCCGCTGGAGCGGCGGTTCGTGATCGCGCTCGGCTGCGCGGCCGCTGGGGTGACCACGTTCTGGTTCCAGCCGGGCCTCGCCACCCTGTTCGGGGTGATCCTCGTCGCCGGGCTGGCCATCTCCCCCACCCTGATCGCCGGATACGGCCTGATCGAGCGCCAGTCACCGGTGGAGCGGCGCACGGAGGGCATGACCTGGCTCTCATCCGCGATCGCGGTGGGGGTGGCGACAGGATCGCCGGTGGCGGGCCACCTCGTCGACACCCACGGGGCGCGCTGGGGGTACTTGTTCGCGGCCGGGTGCGGGCTGACGGCGGCGGCCATCGCGCTGACCGGGCAGGGGCGGCTCCGGCTGGCGGCCAGGCACCCGCAGCAACTGCGGTAAGGTCCGGCCGTGGCCGCCGGCGGCGCCCTGCTGCGCCCCGGTGGGCTGCGGGCCATCCGGCCGCTCCGGGACAGGCTGGACCCCGGCCGCCGGTTCGGCAACGATTACCCCGGGCGGGTGCCCGGCCCCTGACCCTTCCGGGTGGGGTGCCCGGTGCGGATAAAGATCCGGACACGGGTAAGAGGGCGCGCGGAAGGGGAGAAGGGAGTCAGACGAAGGCCGGCCTGAGGTGGAAGGCCAGCTTCCTCCAGGCGATGGCCCAGTGGCGGGGGGACCAGCCACCAGGCACCGCCAGCCGCAGAAGGGGGCAGGAATGCCGATCGGGGTACGGCGCTGGCTGGCGGCCCAGGGCGGCACGGCCGGCGGGATCCGCGCGGCCCCCATGGGGGCAGCCGTGGCGCCAGCATCCGGCCCGCGGCCTGCCCGCTCCGGAAGGCACCGGGCCGGCCGCGAGAAGAAATCCGGCCGACCTGGCCCCGGCCAGGTTAGTCTCCGATCATGAGTCGGGAAGCTTGCCCCGGCGCGGTGCCGGGGGACGCGGCTGAAACGCCGGCCGCCAAGCGAGCGGCGTCTGCCGCCCGGAACCGGGCCGATGGCGCAAGGCCGAAGAGACCGTCGCTTGGTGGCGGCAGGCCGGCGCAGGATCGCGAACTGCGCGCACAGGGCCGCCAGACGGTGAGCAGGCTGCTGGAGGCCGGCCTGGCCGAGTTCGACGAACGCGGGTTCCAGGCGGTGCGGGTGGACGACATCGTCCGCCGGGCACGCACCTCGCACGGCACTTTCTACCTCTACTTCTCCAACAAGGAAGATCTCTTCAAAGCCCTGCTCCGGGACGCGCTGCACGACATGGCGGTGATCACCGACGCCTTCCCGGTGGTCACCCGCAACGCCGCCGGGCGGGCGGCACTGCGCCAGTGGGTGCACACGTTCTGCGGCACCTACGCCGCGCATTCGGCGGTGATCAGGAGCCTGAGCCAGGCGGAACTGGTAGGCGAGGAAGTCTGGGGAGACGGGCTCCGGCTGCTGTTCCGGCTCGCGGAAGCGATGACCCAGGGGATGACCGCGGCCTCCGGGGAATGGCGGCCGGCGCCCGCTGGGGCCCGGGACGGGCAGCAGGCCGCAGAAGGCCCAGTGGCAGGCGGCACCGTGGCGGACAGCACAGGGGCGGACGGCACGGGGGCGGACGGTGCTGGCACGGCCGGGCACGCTGAACTGACCGCGCTCGCCTGCCTGATGATGCTGGAGCGGGTGAACTACCTGTGGAGTGTCGAGGTGCGGCTGCCACGCGAGGAGATGGTGGACAGGCTGACCGCGATCATGTTCGCGGCATTCAACTCACCGTAGGCGCTGTGAGGGTCCCAGCAGCCCGCAGTGCCTGCACCACGCCCAGCGCTTCCCGGGCCGAACGCACGTCATGCACGCGGAACAGCCGCGCCCCCTCCCAGGCACACACCGCCAGCACGGCGAGTGTGCCCTCCCCCCGCTCGGTCACCGGCAGGCCGAGGGTCTCCCCGACGAAGTCCTTGTTCGAGACAGCCACCAGCACCGGCCACCCGGTCGCGGCGAGGTCGGCGGTCCGCCGTGTCAGTTCCAGCGACTGCCAGGTGTTCTTCCCGAAGTCGTGTGCGGGATCGATGACGATCCCGTCGGCGCGGACTCCCGCCGCGACGGCTCGTTGCGCCTCGGCTGTGACATAAGTGGTGACCTCGGTCAGCAGGTCCGCATAGGCCGGCCGGTGCGGCCGGGTGCGCGGGGCGAGCCCGCCCGCGTGCGAGCAGACCAGCCCCAGCCCGTGCGCGGCGGCGACGTCCGCCAGGTGCGGGTCGGCGCCGCCCCAGGCGTCGTTGAGCAGGTCCGCGCCGGCTTTCGCGACCGCCTCCCCCACCTCCGCGCGCCAGGTGTCCACGCTGATGACCACCTGCGGGTGCTGGGCCCGGATGACCGCCACCAGGTCCGCCACGCGGCGGATCTCCTCCGCCACGCTCACCTCTTCGCCCGGCCCGGCCTTCACCCCGCCGATGTCCAGGATGTCGGCGCCCTCGGCGACCGCCCGGCCGGCTGCGGCCAGCGCGGCCGACTCGTCCCAGGTGTCGCCCGGCCGGAAGAAGGAGTCCGGGGTCCTGTTGACGATCGCCATCACGAGCAGCTCCGCCGGAGCGAAAGCTCGTCGCCCGAGCCACAGCACGCCCTGCCCTGCAGGGCCGACAGGGCCAGCAGGGCCAGCAG
>DPMS01000704.1 GCA_003541285.1 Actinomycetota bacterium | reverse complement strand
CCGGTGACCGTGCGCGGCTTCTCGAAGTAGACCCGCATCACGATCAGCAGGTCATCGCGCAGCGAGCTGGCCAGCGCGGCCAGCCACGCCGCGTAATCCAGCGCCGCTGCCGGGTCGTGCACCGAGCACGGTCCCGTCACCACGAGCAGCCGGTCATCGGCTCCGTCCAGGACCGCGCGGATTCCGGTGCGCGACAGTTCGACCAGTTCCTCGGCGCGGACGCCTAGCGGCAGCTCGCTCAGCAGCGCCGCCGGCGCCAGCAGCGGCTCGTAACCCCGTACCCGGATATCGCTGGTATGCGGCATCAGGCTCCCTCCCGTGACCAGTCTTCACGATCGTGACAGATCGCCGCACACCGGGCGCCACCGCCTGCCCGGACCAGCCGTCGGCCACCGCGTTACGTGGCGCCCCGTGCGCGGTTACGGCCCCTCCAGCCGGTCCACCAGGGTGAGCCCTTCCCGCGCCCATTGCGCTTCGGCCCGTGCCTGGGCCACCATCCGGCGCGGCCGGCTTCGGTCAGGGCGTAGCTTCGTTTCGTGCCCCCTTTGCCGCGGGGTCCTCCCGCCGGCGATGAGGCCCTCCACCTCCATGCGGCGCAGTTCGGGATAGATCTGCCCACCTGCGCCGGCCGCATCCGCGCGGCCTACCGCGAGGACTGACCAGCCACTTGGCCGCGGCGCCCAGCCCGGGCCAGCCTCGGCTGACCGGCTCTACCATGATCACGGAATCCTGCCAGTCGATACGCCTGGCAGGATTCCGTGATCATGGAAAGACGGCTAGCGGTACCTGGGACGGGGTGGCTTGGGCATCCGCCCGGTCTTGGGCATCGGCCCCTTGGGCGCCTGCAGTGACTGGGGTAGGGCCTTCAGCCGGAAATTCAGGTCGGCCACGGCCGGGCCCTTGAGGTTGCGGGGCAGCCGCATGAGTTTGCGCTGAAGCTGCCGGATGGGGACCTGCCCCTCCTCGCTGCCCACCTGGAAGACATAGATGGGCACGTCAAAGGCTACCCGCGAGATGCGCTTCTTCTCCGCCGCGAGCAGGCTTCCCAGCCGGCTGGGGGCACCCTCACCCACCAGCACAACCCCGGGTTTGCCAACCGCCCGGTGCACGACATCCATATTCCGGTTGGCCGAGACCGCCGGGGTGATCGTCCAGCCCCCGCGCATGTTCTGCAAGATCGCGGCCGCCGCCCCGGGCTGGCCCTCCACCGCGGCGTACTGCGCCGACTGGGCATACCGGCCGAAAAGGATCACTGCTGCCAGCAGCCCGCCGGCGATCCCGATCGGGATCACCAGTGCCAGCAGGTGGGTAAAGATGCCAGCGATCACAAAGACGGCGATGACGCCGATCCCGGCCAGGGCCACGAGCGGCAGTGCCCGGGGATTGGACTTGCGGATGATCCCGGCCACCATGCGGATCTGCTGGATACGGCCAGGAGTGGCCGGATCCGCGCCGCCCTTCTGGTTCGCCGCGCCTGCGGGCTTGTTCGCCATGGAGGGCAGGATACGAGCAGGCGGGCATCAGAGCGAAACCGCAAGGTCAGGCGGGCGACCGCGCGGTGCCTGTGCCGACCGCGCCTGGTGCCGGCGCCGGCCGCGCCCCGTGCCCTGTGCTGGCAGAGCCCGGTGCCTGTGCTAGCCCGCGCCCGGGTCTATGCCCGCCGCGCCATAGCCTCTGCGTGCAGCCTGCCCGCGCGGTAGGAGGACCGGACCAGCGGCCCGGACATCACTCCCGAGAAGCCGAGGCTGAGAGCCTCCTCGCGGAGCCGCTCGAATTCGGCCGGCTCCACCCAGCGGTCCACCGGGTGGTGCAGCGCGGAAGGCCGCAGGTACTGGGTGATAGTGAGCAGTTCACAGCCAGCCGCCCGCAGATCCGCCATGGCCGGGCTGACCTCGCCTGCCTCCTCGCCGAGGCCCAGAATGAGGTTGGACTTGGTCACCAGTCCCGCCTCGCGGGCCCGGCTGAGCACCTTCAGCGACCGTTCGTAGCGGAACCCGGGCCTGATCCGCCGGAAGATGCGCGGCACGGTCTCGATGTTGTGCGCGAGCACTTCCGGGCGGGCGGCGAACACCTCGGCGAGGCGCGCCGGGTCGGCATTGAAGTCCGGGATGAGCAGTTCCACCCCGCAGCCGGGAACAGCCGCGTGGATCTCCACGCAGGTCTGCGCATACAGCCAGGCACCGCCGTCGGGCAGGTCGTCGCGGGCCACGCCGGTGACAGTCGCGTACCGCAGGCCCATCGCGGCCACTGACTGGGCAACCCGTAGCGGCTCGCCGGTGTCAAGCGGCTCTGGCTTGCCGGTGGCGATCTGGCAGAAGTCACACCGCCGGGTGCACGCGTCGCCGCCGATCAGGAACGTCGCCTCCCGGTCCTCCCAGCATTCGAAGATGTTGGGGCAGCCCGCCTCCTCGCACACGGTGTGCAGGCCCTGACGGCGAACCAGGCTTTTCAGTTCGGCGTATTCCGGGCCGGTCCGGAGCCGGGTCTTGATCCACGGGGGCTTGCGTTCGATGGGAGTCTGGCTGTTGCGTGCTTCGAGGCGCAGCATCCTGCGCCCCTCGGGTGCGAGTACCACGCCTCTAGGGTACGACCTGCACAGTGCGGCGATGCGGCACGGCCAGCGGCGCTGGCCTGCGAAGGGGATAACCATGATTCTCAGCACCATGAACGACCTTCCGGGCTATGAGATCACCGAGGTGCTGGGGGAGGTGTTCGGTGTCACCGTGCGGTCCAGGAACGTGGGTGCCCAGCTTGGGGCCGGCTTCAAGTCGCTGGTCGGCGGCGAACTGAGAGGCATGACCAAGATGCTGTCCGAAAGCCGGATCCACGCGCAGGACCGGCTGACCGAGGCGGCGCAGGCCAAGGGCGCGGATGCCGTGCTCGCGATGCGGTTCGACGCCAGCGAATTCCAGGCTGGCCAGGAGATCTGCGCCTACGGCACGGCAGTGAAGATCAGGCGGCTGGAACGTTAGCCCGCCCGGCCGGCGGTCAGCGGCCCTGCCTGGGCACCGGTGAGCCGTGCCGGCCCGGCCGCCCCCGGGGAACCCAGCGCCTGCCGGGCCGCTGACGAGCACCCGGATGGCCCGCTGATGAGCCCCCGGATGCCGGGAACCAAGCGGTCCCGGCCGGGCGGGGTATTCCTGTCCGGCCAGGCGGTGTCACTGCTCGGCGACGGGCTCGCCGTGCTCGCGATCCCGCTGCTCGTCCTGGACCTGAGCCGCGATCCGCTGGCCCTGGCGCTGTCCGCCGCCTCGGTGACGGTCGGCTACCTGGTGGTGGGGCTGCCCGCCGGGGTGCTGGTCGACCGGATGGACCCGTGGCGGGTCCTCGTGCTGATGGATGCGGTCCGCGCGCTGCTGTTCGCCGGCCTGTTCGCGTTCGCCTCCGCCGGGAAGCTCACCGTCTGGCTGATCCTGCTCATCGCGTTCGCGGCCGGCGCGTGTGCGGTGTTCTTCCAGACCGCGCTGGTGGTTGTCGTCAAGGATCAGTTCGCGCCGGCCCGGCTGATCCGGGCGAATTCCGTACTGGAACTGGCCAATCAGCTCTCGCTGGTGGCTGGCCCGGCGGTGGTGGGCGTGCTCGCCGCCGTCGGCAGCGTCCGGCTGGCGCTGCTGGCCGACGCGCTGACATTCGCCGTGTCCTTGCTGAGCCTGGTGGTGGCGGGCCGCGGCGGGCCGGTGGTGGCCCGCCGCCGCGCCGCCGGCGGATGGCGGGAGGCGAGACTTCAGTTCCGCGCGGGTGTGCGGTATCTGGTGTCAGTCCGGATCCTGGTGCTCCTCACGGCCGTCCAGGTCGTGGTGAACCTCTGCCTGGCGTGCGAGAAACTGATCATCTTCGATGCCCGGGACACCCTCGGCCTCTCGGCAACGGCCACCGGCGTGGTGGTGGCGGCCGCCGGAGTTGGCGGAATCGCCGGGGCGCTCAGCGCGGCCAGGCTCGCTGGCTGGATCGGCGAGATCCGGCTGGTGGTGACGGCTATCGCGGCCGCTGGCCTCGCGATCAGCACGATGGGTGTGGCGGATACAGCCCCGGTGCTGGCCGGGGCGAATGCTGCCTACGCGTGGGCGCTCGTGCTGGCGAGCCTGGTGAACCGGACTCAGCGGCAGCGCCTGGTTCCCCGCGCGATGCTGGGCAGGGTGACCAGCGTCGTCCGGGTGCTCTTCCTGGCCGTGGACCCGCTGGGCGTGGTGATTGCCGGGACAGCCACCGCGGCGCTGGGCGGCGATCCGCGCCCGGTGTTCCTGAGCGCAGGTGTGATCATCGTCGTGACGGCGGCAGCCGGGTGGGCAGCGGGCCTGCGGGCGGCAGCGGCCGGCCCGGCTGGGGACGGCTACCCGGCACGGGGGAGCCGGCCGGGGACTGATGTGCGCGCCGGTGGCGCTGGGCATAGCTGATCCAGCCCACCGTGCCTGCCACAGGGACACAGACGCCGCGAGCGCCACACCTGCGCCAGCGGCCAGCGTCCCGGCGAGCGTGGTGACAGCGAGCGGTGCTGCGGCAGCCGCCCGCCGGCCAGGGTTCCTGCCAGCATGCCGCGCCGCCGGTAGCGGCCGGGAACCGGGCCGCGGTCACCGGGTTGGCAGCCGGGCGATCCGGTGACCGGGAACACACGGCCAAACCGATGTGACGGGAGGGGGTGGAGTCAGGGAGCATGGGCGCATGCCAATGCAGTTCGATCCCCCGTCGGGGACCCGTGACTTCCTTGCCCGTGAACTCGAGACCCGGGAGCGGGCGTTCGCGCTGATCCGGTCGGTGTTCGCCCGGTACGGATTCGAGCCCCTCGCCACCCCGGCCTTCGAGCGGCTCGACGTGCTGATGGGCAAGTACGGCGAAGAGAGCGACAAGCTCATCTTCAAGATCCTCCGCCGTGGTGAGCACGAGGGGACCGGCGAAGCCGACCTGGCCCTGCGGTACGACCTGACGGTCCCGCTGGCGCGGGTCGCTGCCAATTACGGCAGCCAGTTGCCGGTCCCCTACAAGCGGTACGCGATGGGCCCGGTCTGGCGGGCCGACCGGCCGGGCCGCGGCCGCTACCGCGAGTTCACCCAGTGCGACCTGGATACCCTCGGCACCTCCTCGGCGATGGCCGACGCGGAGGTGGTGTGCGCGGTGCACGATGCGCTCGCGGGGCTCGGGGTCAGCGGCTTCCGGTTCCTGCTCAACTCCCGCCGGGTGCTGGCCGGCCTGCTGGAAGCGTTCGGGGTGCCCGCCGGCCTGGGCCCGGGGGTGCTGATCACCCTCGACAAGCTGGACAAGCTCGCTCCTGGTGAGGTCGCCGCGGAACTCACCGGGCGCGGGCTACCGGAGGCGAAGGCAGGCGAACTGGTGGCCGCGATGACCGCGGCGGACGCGGCGGAGCGGATCAGGGACGCGCTCAAGTCCAGCGAGGAGGGGTCGGCCGGGCTGGACGAGGTGGACTCGGTGCTGTCCCTGCTCGCCGGGCAGGTACCGGCCGAACGGGTGGACTTCACGCCGCGCATGGTCCGTGGCCTGAGCTACTACACCGGGCCCATCTGGGAGGTGGTCGCCGAGGGGGTGCCGGGGTCGATCGCTTCCGGCGGGCGTTATGACCACCTCATCGAGCAACTGGGCGGGCCGGATGTGCCCGGCACCGGCGGTTCGCTCGGCGTCGAGCGCATCCTGCTGCTGCTGCCCGCCGCCGGGGACCGGCACACCCGGCTGGACGTGGCGGTCACGGTGATGGATGCGCGGTACGCGGCGCCCAGCTTCGGGTTCGCGGCAGCCGCCCGCGCGGCCGGGTTGCGGGCGAGTGTGTACATGGGTGCCTCCGGCAAGCTCGGACGCCAGCTCAAATGGGCCAGCGACCAGGGAGCCCGCTGGGCACTGATCTACGGCGGCGCGGACGAGGAGGCGGGCACGGTCACCGTCCGGGACATGACCAGCGGCGAGCAGAACGCGGTGCCGGTCAGCGGGCTGGCCGGCCACCTGGCCCGGCTGGGACGGGGAGCCGGGGCGGCAGGCGCGGGTTAGTCCGCAGCCGACGCCATGGTGATCGAGCAGGCGTGGGCCGAGCGGAGTTGTTTGCCGCCATCTTCGAGCGCTACTTCAGCCAGATCCACCAGTATCTGGCCAGGCGGGTTGGCGGGAAGATCGCCGACGACCTGGCGGCGCAGATGTTCGTCGCCGCGTTCGCCCAGCGCCAGCGCTACGACATTGCCCGCGACAGCGCCCGGCCGTGGCTTTACCGCATCGCCACCAACCTGGTCGGCACCCACCGGCGCCAGGAGCGGCGCCTCTACCGTGCCCTGGCACGGACGGACAACCGCTGGGTGACATCCAGCGACGAGGACCGGGTCACCGACCGGGTCAGCGCCGCCGCGGCCGGCCCAGCCCTGGCCGCCGCGCTCGCCGCGCCAGGCCGGCCGGTGCCGCTGCCCGCACCACCGCCCACCGGGTTCATCTCGGGGTTCGCGCTGTCACCCGATGGCAGCAAGCTCGCGGTGCCGGTCCTCGGGGCCGGTAACCAGGATCCGGCGATTCAGGTCTTCTCCCTGGCCACCGGGGCCGAACGGGACTGGGTGTGGGCGTGGAATGGGCGAACGCGGCCGGCACCACGGTGATCGTCGACGTGGCCGCACCGGAGACGACAGCGGCCAGCCCTCAGCTGGTGATCGGTGTCCAGACGCCGAAGGGGTTCCTGCCGCTACCCAAGCCGGTCCAGCCCTTGCGCTACCAGTCGCTCGCCTGGTAGCGGTTGCCGGGAGGTCCTGGCCGCCGGCAACCCGGACCTGGCCGGCGGCGGGCGGCTGGCCGCCGGTCAGTCGGCGGTGGCCAGCTCTGCCCGGCTCAGGTCCGGTCCCGCCAGGAGGGTACCCAGGTCTTCGGCCCGGTGCCAGGTGGTGGCTCCGAGCACGCCGGCGACATGCCGCTCGACGATGCCGAGCATGGCCGCGACGGTGACCGTCCGGCCGGTCTCGGCGGACAGGCTGGTGACCTCGGCGTCCCGGATGCCGCAGGGCACGATCCGGTCGAACCAGGCCAGATCGCAGTCGCAGTTGAGCGCGAAACCGTGCATCGTGATCCCGCGCGCGACCCGGATCCCGATCGCGGCCACCTTGCGGTCAAGTGCCCCGCCGGGGCCGCGGCCGCCGGTGATCCACACCCCGCTGCGGCCCTCCACCCGGGTGGTGGCGACACCCACCTCAGCGCACGCCCGGATCAGCGCCTCCTCGATGGCGCGCACGTAGGCGACGACGTCGACCGGTTCGGTGAGTGCGACGATCGGGTAGCCGACGAGCTGGCCCGGNNCGAAACCAGCGTGGGCGAAGATGAGTTCGCCGTTCACGCCGTCAGCTTATCCCGGCGCCGTGGCGGGCAGGTTCGGGCGGTTCCTGTGGTTAGCGTTGAAGAGGAGGTTTTGGCAGGTGTTAGACAAGTCTGAGCTGAACCAGATGAGCCAGCACGAACGTGCCTCGCTCGCTCGCGCTCTCACCGACATCGATGGACCGCACGCGCTGGGCGCAGCCCGTGGCACCTGGCGCCGCCGTTTCCTCATCGGGGTCGCCCTTACCTGCGTGGTCGCGCTGGCGGCCTGGATCG